>JAQGOT010000227.1 GCA_028293465.1 Pedosphaera sp.
ACGGGAGGTGACGCCGCGAGGCGTCCCGACGGAAAGTGCCACAGAGAATATACCGCCTGGGTTAAACCAGGTAAGGGTGAAAAGGTGGGGTAAGAGCCCACCGCTCCAAGAGCAATCGCGGAGGCACGGAAAACCCCATCGGGTGCAAGGCCAAATAGGAAACCGAGGAGTTGCTCGCTCCGGGTTTCGCGCAAGCGAAACAGGTTTCGGGTATTGGCTGCTCAGACAAATGATTCTCTCCGCTCGCAAGGGCGCAGACAAAAATCGGCTTACAGCCCTTCCAAAATCACGTCCGCCTCCGGCGGAAAGGACCATGGGAAAATCCCAATGTCAAATGACCAATGCCCCAGGAACACGACCGATTCGGCTCTGGCGTCGCGGCGAGATCAATTGGAGGATTCTGCGCGTTGAAGAACCGTTGGCGGACTGGCGACGCCGCATCGGTCGATGGCGGTGACGGCGATGGTGTCGGGAGAGCCGGTGAATTTTTCAGTTCTGGCGGCACCGGGAAAAATACTGGTGTTCCATTGGCCGGCGGATTTGGTCTGCAGCACCCACCAGGAAACCTTGTCTGTTCCCGACGGTTCCCATTTTAATTTGTTGCCGCTGTGGACGGCTAATTTGGGCTGGCTGGGCGAGTTTGTGCCCAGCCAGGGGGAAGGCGGCACGAGCGCCGGGGCCGCATAAAGTTCTTTACCCACCTCGGTGGCCAGTCCGCCGCGATTCTCCATGAGGCACTTCATGCTCCAATGGATATTGCCGGGGGCGACCGACTGATTGCGCGTGAGGCGCACCTGGTTGATGATTTCCTCCGGCTTCCATTTGCCGCCCACCTTGCCGGAATCAATCCCGGGCCAGAGGTTGCGGTGTTTTGGATTTTGCTCCGCCCACCATTTTAAGAGCACGGGATAACTCTGTTCCGGCGGTTGTATCCCCCAGTAGAGCTGCGGGGCGCAATAGTCCATCCAGCCGTTGACCAGCCATTTGCGCGAATCGCAATAAAGTTTTTCGTAAGCGTTATAGCCCTTGATTTGCGGGGGATTGCCGGGCTGCCAGATGCCGAATGGGGAGATGCCAAGTTTGACCCAGGGTTTGGCAGTCTTGATCGATTGGTAGAGCCGTTGAACGAAGGAGTTGACGTTCTCCCGGCGCCAATCGTCCCGGCTCAACTTGCTGTTGATCCCGTATTTTTTCCAACTGGCTTGATCTGGAAAATCGATTTCCTTCTTTTGAGGGTCATTTACTTTGTAGGGGTAGAAGTAATCATCCAGATGGACCCCGTCGATGTCGTAGCGATTCACCACGTCCATCACCACGCGCAACGAGTAGTCCTGCACTTCCTTTTCGCCAGGGTCGAGCCAGAGGTATTCCCCATATTGCCGGACGAGGTTGGGATGGGTCTTGCTGATGTGGTTGGCCGAAATGGGAGATTTGTTGGATGGATGTCCCGCGCGATAGGGGTTGAACCAGGCGTGGAGTTCCAGACCGCGCTTGTGCGCCTCGGCCACAACAAAAGCCAAAGGGTCGTAATATGGTTTTGGCGCCTGGCCCATCGCACCGGTCAGATAGTATGACCATGGCTCGATCTTGGAGGCGTACATCGCGTCACAGGCAGGGCGGACCTGGAAGACGACGGCGTTCAAATTCAATTTGCTGGCCCGCTCCAAGATGGCAATGAGCTCCGCTTTTTGTTGATCGACGGGCAGGCCGGGCTTGGAAGGCCAATCGATATTGGCCACGGTGGCGACCCAAGCCCCGCGAAATTCCCTTTGTGGGGCTGGGGGCGTGACAGTGGAGGGGACGTAAGCCGGACTGGCAGCCGCGGCGCAGGTCAGCACAGCCAAGGAAAGAGAGAATACAACAAACAGGATTTTGGAAATCATCGGGGCATGGATTAACGCCTTTTAAATGATTACCTTCAAGTCTTTCTTGCGGACGGGTTTGGTCATTGAAATACTTTGACGCTTCCAAGCGATAGCCCGATCAAAAATTCGTAAGCGACCGTTCTTGTTTCGCTCCAAAGGGACTCGATTGTTTGGTCGACGACGACCAAAAACTGTTTTGCCAGGGAGGCACAGACCATCACCGAGGACGTGATGATTTGGGTCCGTAAACAGTAAATCTCTGTTGAAACCGCTAAAGCCCCTGCTACTCTTTTAGTCGGTGCTGCATCCCATTGCAGGTCCAATTTGTCTGATTGCGCGAACATGGGAATTCCAGCCAAATGCGGGTCACCTCCATTAGTTGGGCTCAGTGGTCATGTCAGCCACTTTATATGGTGGTTTTCCCTTTACTAAGTGACCGGAATTATGGTTTTTTAGAAAAGCATGTATCTCAAAAATTTAACGGTTTTTGGCTTCAAATCCTTTGCCAACAAGACCGCGCTTAATTTTCAACCGGGGGTGACCGCGATTGTGGGGCCGAACGGCTGCGGGAAGTCCAATGTCTCGGATGCCATTCGTTGGGTGCTCGGTGAGCAATCGGCCAAGGCCTTGCGCGGTGGAGAAATGGCCGACGTTATTTTTAATGGTACGGATGGTCGAAAACCGCTCGGAATGGCGGAGGTATCGCTGACCATTGGTGGGGTGGATGAAGAGCAATTGACGGCGGCCGGGGTGGAGGTGGCGTATAACGAAGTGACGGTGACCCGCCGGGTTTTTCGCGATGGCGGTAGTGAATACTTCATCAACAAGACCGCCTGCCGCCTCAAAGATGTGCAGCAGTTGTTCATGGGCACCGGGGTGGGACGCACGAGTTACAGCATCATGGCGCAGGGGAACATCACCCAGATTCTTTCGAGCAAACCGGAAGACCGTCGGATGATCTTTGAAGAGGCCGCCGGCATCACGAAGTTCAAGGCGCAAAAAAAGGAATCGCTGCGCAAGCTTGAATACACCGACCAGAATTTGTTGCGCGTCGCAGATCTGATTCGTGAAGTGAAGCGGCAAATCGGGTCGTTGCAGCGGCAGGCGGGCAAAGCGCGCCGTTACAAGCAACTCATGCAAGAGTTGCAACATCTGGACACCCAGCTCGCGCGACATCAGTTTGATCTTTTACAATCGGAAATCTCCGAGCGCCAAACCTTGGCTGAGAAATTTCGTGTCGAGATCGAAATCGTCTCCGCCGGTGTGCTGCGTCGGGAGGATGAAATCGCGCAGCTGCGGGAACAGCTCTCGACTTTGGAGCATCAAATCAGCGAGATGCAACAACGCGGGCTGGAGTTAAAGGGCCAGATCGACCGTCAGGAGAGCCGCGTTCAATTCAATGAGGAGCGGTTGAGCGAACTGGCGTCACAGAACAGCAAGGCGTTGGCGGAGATTTCCCAGGCGGAGGAGCGTCATTTCACCGCGGGACAGGAATCGGCGGCGCTGGTGGAACGGTTGGCGGTTTCCGAAGCGGCCCTCGCCCAACATCGCGAAGGCTTGCAGGCCAAGCAGGAGGCGTTGCAGGAGTTGGAGGCGGAATTACGGCGGTTGCAGGAGGCTCAGCGCCAGGCCCAGTCGGAGGCTTTCGCCCAGGCGCAGCACCTGACGCGCGCGCGCAATGAAATCACCGCACTCGACCTCCAAAAGCAGGGCAACGTGGTGCGCCTCGAAAAGCTTTCCGCCGAAAAAATTCAACTGGAGGAGGAACGGGGCCAGCTCGAAGTCCGGCTCGGCGAATTTGCAGCGAATGTCGAATCCGAAAAGCTGAGTGTTCAGACGCAGCGTGGTACGGTGGAGGATCGGCAGAAGCGGTTGCGGGAAATCCAGCAGGAACTGACACAGTTGACCCAGGAACTGGATGCTCAATTGCAAAAGCAGGCTGAAAAGCGATCGCGGCTGAACGTGCTCGAGCAGTTGCAGACGGACCATGAAGGGTTCAGTGCCGGCACGCTGGCCGCCTTGAAGAATGCCGAGCGGGTGCTCGGCTCGCTGGCGGATAAAATTCGTGTTCCCGATCAGCAGATCGCGGCAGTCGAGGCAGCCTTGGGCCATCACTTGCAATTGGTCATTACCGAAGAACCCGAAGCGGCGCAACAGATTCTGGCCGATCTCAGCGCCAACAAGAAGGGGCGTGCGAGCATCGCATCGCTCGCGCTCGGCAGTGCGGGCAGCTTGCTTGGGAATTCATTGCCGACGGCTCCGAACAGCATCCTGAGTGTGGTTGAAGCCGACGCTTCGGTGCAACCCCTGTTGCAGAATCTCCTCAGTCAAACGGTGGTGGTGGCTGATCTCAACGCCGCCACCAGCGCATGGCTCGAGTGCAAGGGCACGTTTGATTTTGTGACCCTCGCCGGGGAAATGCTCACCCGACACGGTGTTTATACCGGTGGCTCCGCCAACGGCTCCGGCAAGGCGCCCAGTTCCATCCTTGGTCGCAAGAATCAGATTGGGGAGTTGCAGGCGCACCTGGCGGAAGCGCAGGAGCGGGTGAATGAGTTTAGCCGTCGTAAAGGCGGGTTGTTGAGCGAGCAGACCGCATTGCAAGCCGGATTGCAGCAGGCGCAAACGGAACTGCGGGTGCAGGAGGTGGCCATTGCCACCCGTCAGGGCGAATTCAACGCGCTGCAAAATTCCCAACGCCTGCTGCATCAGAAGATCGAAACGGTGGTTTACGAAATTCAGAGCCTCGCGGCCCAGGAGCAGGAAGGCCAACAAAAGCGGGCGGGTCTGGCCGGACAGGTGGGAGAGCTGGAATCACGGGAACGGTCACTCCAGGAACAGGCCGCCGAGATCACCGCTGCCCTTGAGGATTTGCGGCAACAACGGGACCGCGCCACCTCCACATTGACGGAGACGAAAGTCGCGCTTGCCTCGGAAGAGCAAATTTGCGCCTCCTTCCGGCACCAGCGGCAATCCCTGGAACAACGGCTGCGCGAGTTGTCCCAGATCGTTGATCTGCGGCGTTCCGAAGTCTCGTCCTTTCTCAACC
>JAQGOT010000237.1 GCA_028293465.1 Pedosphaera sp.
TTTGACCACCGTTAATTATAACCCTTCCGTTCCAGGCAACACGCCAAGCGCCAACCGGGCGATTATCAACGATTCCTTGGGCGGGCTGATTGCCGCGAATGTTGCCGCGGTGGAGTTTGTCTTTACCACTCCGCGGGTGGAGAATGGTTATGCCGGCTACGCGGCCATCACGGTGGGCGGGACGCCGGCGCCGAGCGTGGTATCGCCCGTGGTTTCGATCACGACTGCAAACCAGACCGGTGCCAATCCTTATACGCCCACGTGGCCGGTGGAATCGCCGAACTTAATCGCCGGATTGGCCCCCTCCAGTTCCGGTGGCAATTTTACGCTGGAAGGTTCGGGTGGCACGCCGATTTTAACGGACGGTGTGCTTGGGGCTTCCGGCGATGTGCTCGGCTTTGCCACCTGCGGCGGCGGCAGCGGCAGCGGCAGTTCGCTCATCTATACCCTCACGAATATTGTTAACGGCTCCGATGTGACCAACATCGTGGTTTACAGCGGGTGGGGAAATAATGGCCGCGACGGTCAATATTATACTCTTTCCTATTCCACCATATCGGCTCCCACCACCTATATTCCCATCACCACCGTCTTTTACAAACCTCAAATCGCCGCCAACACTCCATCGGCAAACCGGGTGTCCATCGCCATGAACAACGGCACGCCGCTGGGCAGCGCGGTGGGCAATCTGAAGTTCGACTTTTCCAGTCCGCCAAGCGCATCGCAGTTTGATAATGCCTACCAAGGCTTCTCTGAAATTGTGGTGCTTGGTCGTGACACCGCCGCGCCGCCGCCGCCGCCGTCACCTTACCTGACGCAAGACACCCTGCCGGCCAGCGCGGCCAATGTCGTGGGCGACCAGGTTGTCTTCACGGCGGCCTTCA
Source organism: Pedosphaera sp. (assembly GCA_028293465.1). Lineage (GTDB taxonomy): Bacteria > Verrucomicrobiota > Verrucomicrobiia > Limisphaerales > Pedosphaeraceae > JAQGOT01. Next base: position 885 of record JAQGOT010000237.1, read on the forward strand.
GCAATTCCCCGCCGGCCAGCCTGCAATGGCAGAAAGTCGTTGGCTCGGTGACGAACAATGTCCCCGGAGCGACGTCGCCGACGCTGACGCTGAGCAACCTGCAGGTTTCGGACTCGGGTTCCTACATGTTGAAGGCGGTCAATGCGACCAACGGGGCTGCGGCACCTTCGTATTCCGCCGGCAGGACACTGACGGTCAGCGGCGTGCCCGCTCCGGTCAATGGCGTGATCGCTGAGTTCGCCGCCCAGACCGGCTTGGGGAATGGCACAACGTTCATCCCCACTTGGACGGTGACCACGAACAGCAGCCTCATCGCGGGCCAATCTCCCAGCAGCGTGGGCCTCGGCAATTTCAGCCTGGAGGCCGACGGCCGGATCGTTGAGTCCTTGACTGCTGGCGGCGATGGCGCGATTTCACTCGTCCCGGCCTTAACGCCGGGAAACTTCACCACCAGCACGAACTATCTGTCGTGTGGCACCGCTCCTGGCGGCTTGTCGATCACCTACACGCTGCCAGCTTCCCCCAACGGCTACGACCTCACCAACATCGTGGTTTACGGCGGGTGGGCTGATGCCGGCCGCAATGAGCAGAAATACAATGTTTATTACTCCACCGTGGCGGCACCGACATCCTTCAACACCATGACAACCGTGGACTACAACCCGTCCGATCCGGCGAATGCGCAGTCGGCCACGCGGGTGACGCTGGTGCCTTCAGGGACAGCGCTGGCGCAAAATGTCTATGCCATCCAATTTGATTTCAATCTGCAGGGTTCGCCGCCGAAGAATGGCTGGGAAGGTTACTCGCAGATTATTGTCGCCGGAAAGCCATCGGCACCAAAGCCGATTTTGGTGCAGGATATCACGCCCCTCAACGCCTCGGATGTGGTGGGCAGCCAAATTATTCTCACCGCGGGCTTCAGTGGCGCGACCGGTTATCAGTGGCAAAAGGATGGAGTTAATATCCCCGGAGCCACGGCGGCGACCCTGACCTTGAGCAATCTGCAGCTCGCGGACACCGCGACGAACGGCGGTTACCGTGTCGTGGCCTCCAATGCCTCGGGATCAGCTTCGAGCCGGGCCTGCGCGCTCACGGTCGTTCCCGTGCCGGCAGCGAATGCCAACAATGTTGTAACTGACGTGGCCACCCAGTTTTCCGACGCCCAGAGCTTCGGTCCCACGTGGCTGATCGCGCCGGGCAGTCTCATCGCCGGCCAGGCTCCGAGCAGCATGGGAACGGGAAATTTCAACGACCCGGATGGCAATCCGATTTCAAATAACCAGGCGGGTGGCACTCCTGTCCTTACGGACGGCACCTTTGGCCCGGTGGACAATACCGGCCCCCATTTCAGCTTCGCCACCTGCGGTAGCGGTGCGGGCCAGTTTGTGGTGTATACCCTCGACACGACGGTCGCCACCAACGGTTATACGCTCACCAACATCATGGTGGGGGCCGGATGGAATGATGGCGGCCGTGACCAGCAGGCTTACACCATTTACTACTCCACGGTGCAGAACCCCCTGTTCTCCGCCTTGACGAGCGTCAACTACAACCCGACCAATCTGACGGACATCCGTTCCTTCTCACGGGCGACCCTGGTGGGACCGGCCGGAGTGCTGGTTTCCAACGTCACCGCCGTGATGTTTGATTTCACCACGCCGGCGGGAGAGAACGGCTATTCGGGCTACGATGAAATTGGCGTGTATGGGGTTGCCTCCGGAGCGGCGCCGGCGAACGCAATTGTGACGACGGCGGAGAACCAGAACACGGATGCTCCGACCTGGGTTGTCGAAACGGACAGCCTGATCGAAGGCAAACTCCCCAGCAGCGTGGGAGCGGGCTCTTTCGCGGGAGGTTTCAATAATGAACAGGTAACGGAAGGTCTTCCGGCCCTGACTGACGGCACGTTCGGTCCTTTTGCCTCTGTCTCCGGCCTGGGCACGACCAACTTTGCCACCTGCGGCGGTGCCTTCGGGGCGGGATCCTCGATTACCTACACGGCCGTCACCGGCTGGAACCTGACGAACGTTGTGGTTTACAGCGGTTGGGGCAATTATGACCGGGATGGGCAGTTCTATGTCATGTCGTATTCCACACTGTCGGCCCCCACCACGTTCACCCCGTTGGCATCGGTCTATTACGATCCGCCGAACCTGGGCGGACCTTCGGCCAACCGCGTGACGATTGCCCGGTTGAATGGCACGCCGCTGGCCGTCAATGTGGCCGCAGTCAAGTTCGACTTCACTCCGCAGGGCAACGGCCTGGACAATGGGTATTCCGGCTACGCCGAAATAGTTCTGCAGGGTGTAAACCTGGCTCCGCCCACACCGCCGACGGTCCATTCGCCTACCGTTTCAAATGGAGCATTGATCGTGACGGGCACCGGCGGCACGCCGAATCGCGCTTACACCTGGCTTACCACCACGAATGCGGCGCTGCCGCTCTCGGCTTGGACCACAAACACAACCGGTCTCCTGGACAATACCGGGTCGTTCTCAAATTCGATTCCGGTGAATGCACAGGATTCCGGACGCTTCTTCAGGCTGCGGATGCCGTGATCTGAGAAATGTTGATGGGTCACGCCCGATTGTGGGGGCGTAATAACGAGAGCCCGGGGACTTTCAAGTCCCCGGGCTGTCAGATTAATGAGCCGGTTTACAACTGGCAAAGCGGGATAAATTGGTAATTGCGTTGAAGTATAAATGAA
>JAQGOT010000279.1 GCA_028293465.1 Pedosphaera sp.
CGAAAGAAGTTGCTGGCTTTGTTGGTGGCCAGATTCACCAGGTATAAATCACCGCCCAACACGGGAATATTGGTCACCGCCGACCAGCCATTGGTCAAGCGGATGTTCCCGTTGGTCTCCAAATGAAAACCTGCCGGCAAAACTGGCCACGAGAGCTGTACCTGCCCGGTCGCAAACGGGGCGATGGCAAGACGCGCCGCATCGACCCGCACCACAAACGCGTCCGCAGCACCCCGGTTGGTAACGGTGATGCCGCCAAGATTGGTGGCGGCCGAGTAGCCGGTCAGAAAACCATTGCCGCTCGAATCCGCCCCGATGCCCAACCCGCGGACACCATTGATTCCACCTACTTGCTTTACCCAAAGCAAATTGCCAGCCGGATCATACTTGGTCACGAACGCGTCACTCACACCCAAGCTGGTCAGGCCGGTGGCGGCGAACAAAGCCGCACCGGTAAAATACCCGGCGGCATAACCATAGCCCGCGGCATCCACGGCGATCCCCAGACCTTGATCGTCATTGTTTCCACCTGCTTGCTTCGCCCAGAGCAGGTTGCCCGCGGAGTCGTATTTAACCACGAAAATGTCACCACCGCTGCCGTTGTTGATCAGAGCGGTAGGGCCGAATTGGACGAGGGAGTTGAAACCACCCGTGACGAAACTGTTGCCCGCCGCATCCACGGCGATGCCATTCCCATAGGAATCGCTTGGGCCGCCACCGTGCCTGACCCAGATTGCCGCGCCAGTGCTGCTGTATTTGGCGACGAACACATCCGCGCCCCCGCTGTTGGTGAGAGCAAGGCTGCCAAAAATGGCGTTCGTGCTCATACAAGCCCCGGTTACGTAGCAATTCCCGCTGGCATCCACGGCAATTCCCCTGCCCTGATCATCAAGAACTCCCCCGGCTCCGGTCGCCCAGACCGGATTTCCGAACGTATCGTACCTCGCCACGAACAAATCATAATTTCCCGCATTCGTAACCTTGATCCCACCAAAGGCGATGCTGCCGGTGAATTCACCCGTAATATAACTGTTGCCATTGGCCGCCACCGCGATGGCCTCCCCCCGACCATCAAATCTTCCCACTGACTGCCTTACCCAAACCAGCGTACCGGTTGTGTCGTACTTGGCGAGAAACACTGCATAACCAGCTCCAAAATTGGTAATGCTGATATTCCCAAAAGTGGCGATGTAATAGAAAGACCCGGTCACGTAACAGTTTCCAGCGGCATCGACCCCGATCCCCTCAGCCGCATCGTCACTCAGATCCCCGCCAGCGCTTTTCGCCCAAGCCACATTACCCGCCAAGCTGAGCTTGGTGATGAATATGTCCTTGTACACGCCAGTGGTGCTGGAGTTGGTCAGAGTGTTGGTCCCGAATCTGGCGGTCGAACTTTGGAAATAGCCGGTGACATAACTGTTGCCGTTCGTGTCCACCGCGATTGCATTGGCCGAGTCAAAATCGCTCCCACCGGCCTCAGTTGCCCAGCCCAGGCTGGGAACGTAGGCTCGCGCCAGGGACACAGGGAGAAAGGTGAGCATCAGCCAGAGCAGGACTGCTCGGAAGAGCGTACGGCCACACTTCTCGAGATCCTTCCTGAATAACCCAGTAGGTCCCAAGGCTGAGTTCATTTCCCTTCGCCGTAAGATAATCCTGAGGCTATCACCTTTCTCCATAACGTTCAACGTCTTCGACACCACAAAACCGCCACCGCTGCTACGAAAGAATGCAGCATGCCATCCCTGTTTTTGGACCGCCTCAACACTCCGACTGGTTCGTGAATTTGCTTCACAAAGTCAAACGTGAGAGAAGTTTTTTTGTCGGTCTGGACTGCTCCCACAGGCTCCAGCGCAGTGCGAGGCGGCGTGGTCATAGTCCAAACTTCTGTCTGGACACCAATTCAGAATCGCCAGGAAATTCCTGTAAAACAATTGATGTCGTCAGCCGAACGCGTAAGCCCCAGATTGACGCCCGCATCGAGTTGCACATTTTCGCCGAGCAGATAAGTCAACCCGCAGTCAGCCGTGGCTTCCCAGGGAGAATGTGATTCCGTGCTCAAGGCGCTGAAAAATTCGGCGTAACCGGAAAGCTTGCCGGCCAGCCGATGGGAGAAAGTGATGGATTGCACAAATTCCGCGTGATGACCTCGGCTTCTCAGGTTTGAATTCAAATCCACCTCCGCCATCAACCCCATCCCCCAACCGCGCGGCAGTCCGACCGCCAGCGGCAGGATCACGCCGCCCTCATAAGCGTTATTGCCAATCTGGTTCTGGTTGGCGGGCAGCTTGATGAACGGCATCATTGCGAAAGCCGTCTTGCCGCCATCATTGCCCCAAAAGTTCACTTTTGTGCGGATGATCATGTCGCCCGAGCCGGATTGGTTGTTCACCGCGTCCGGGGCGAGTTCGTGGGTGCGGATATGAACATACGGTTCGAACAGAAATTGCAGGTCCGCACTATTGCAAAGCCCCAACTTGAGGTTGAAGGGCGCAATGGCCACCGTTTCAACGCGCGTGTCGCTGCGGGCGGAGTTGTGGCGGTCGTAAGTATAATTCAGCTCATCCATTTCCAACTGAAAATGGCCGGCATCAACCGTGAAAGGGCTCTCGGTCTTGTCAGGTCGGTCGGCCGCCAGCGGGCGCATCAACGAGCGCGGCGTGGGATCGAACAGGTTGTAACGTCCTTTGTCCACCTCCCCACTTTCCGCGCCCAAACAACCCGTGACCGACAACGCCGCTACCCCCGCCTTCTGCGCCAGGCTTATCATTTTGGTTAGGATCACTCTCACAAATCAAAGCCGCGCTGCAACCGCAACGGCTCGAATCAGAATACCGCATCCTAAGTTTGAGGCAACAAGTAAAGTTAGGCATGTCTAACTTTTAGGTTTTCTAAGCTTATCGGGGGTGGTTGTCCATCGGCTTACCAGCCAATGGCAGGCCTGCCAGACACGATTCCGCGCGGACGGCTGGCCGCGGGTTAAGGCTCCTGGCATCCCCGGTCGGCACACCTTAAAACCCTGCGCTATCGGCACGGATCATCGAAATGCGCGCTGCTGCAGTATGTCTATCCGATGCCAGACCCGCTTCGGCATCGAACCCTGCCACACGCCGTCCAGCACCTCGCGCGGCCGTTGATGTTTCAAGGCCGGGGCTACACACTGCGGTGGAGCGCTTGATTCACATATTTTCCCGCGCATTACCACAAAAGCCTGTAAGATTCCGAGAGATTATTCTTCCGCCACCCGGAGGTTTATGTAACTTAATTCCTCAAAACCCGTCCAACCTAGGTAGGAACCTGGATACAAAATGAAATCCTACAGCCGCCTCTTACGGTTGACTTTGCTTTTGGCCGTGGGTGTTGCCGCCGTGGAGGGCGTGCTTCTTTTCAAATTGCATCGCGAAAACGAGGAGTTGCGCGTGAGCAACGAGAAAACGCCCAAGGCCACGAAGCCGGAACTGGCCGATAAGCTCGCGAAACGCGAGGCGGAATTGCAGGTGCTCCGCGTCCAGGTTCAGGACCTGCTCAGGCTCCGCCACGAGGTGCGCCAGCTTCGGGCCAATACGAATGAACTCAGCCGCCTGCTGGAGGAGAGCCGCCAATCAAAACCCACCTCCACAAATGCTTCCCCTGCCCCGACCACCACCGCCGCTACGGGTGATGAGGAGGATTATATTTCAAAAGATCATTGGACCTTCGCCGGTTACGCCACTCCGGAAGCCACCCTGCAATCCTCCATGTGGGCACTCCGGGAAGGCGATCTCGAGGCTTTCCTCGACAGCCTCACCCTGGATGGGCGCGCCAAAATCGAGGAGCAGATGCAAACGGGCAATAAATCTCCGATCGAGCTGGCGGCCGATCTCAAGAAAAGTTCGGACGCCCTCACCGGTTTCAAGATCCTCGACCAAGGCACCCCCTCGCACGATAGCATCGTCCTGCAAGTCCAGATGTCCACCACCGGCAGCGCCGTCCACCGCTTCATTTTCACGCGGGTTGGCAACGAATGGAAGATGAGCGACGAAAAGGGCCAATAAGGACCCGGCCAGCCAGCGGTCGATACCAACCGCGCCGGAATCTCAACTCAGGGGCCTCCAGCAAAGCCGCAGGCTGTCCCATTGGACTAAATGGGAGCGGCGACCACCCCCATGGAATCCCCCACATGGATTAACCTCCGCGATAGGGTAGGTTGCGTTCGACGTCGACGTTGCGGCTGCACCAAGGACATCCTGAGCGCGAGCCGATCAGCCGGCCCTATGGACCCGAACGATATACCGCCCTTGATCGATCCGCCCGCCCCGGAACCGGAGCCCGCACCGACTTTGCCACGCTGGCGCTGGTGGCTCCATCTCCTCGTGCTCGCGGCTTTTCCTTTGCTGGTTGGAGCCCTCAGTTACTCCCATGCGGACGACCGCACCACGCCGTTGCTGCCCACCAACGTCGTGGGCTTGCTCTCGGTTTCCGTTCGCGAATTATTGTTTTTCGGGGCGCTCTTTGCCATCGCCTGGTTGGCGTCGCGCGTCAACGGGCGGCAACTGCTACTGAAATGGCGCGGGGTTGGCCAACCGGTGCTCTGGGGTCTGGGCTACTCCATCATCCTCCGTGTGGCCATCGCCGTGCTCGTCTCCATCGCAGTGGTGTTTTGGCTTGGAATCAAGGGCACGCAGCTCTCCACCATCCAGCAAGGCCGACCGCACGTTGAGCAACTCGTGAACGCCACCGCCTTGACTCAGAACCCGCTTTACTTCTTCTTGACGCTCACTTTGATCAGCTTCGTAGTGGCAGGTTTGCGCGAGGAACTCTGGCGCGCCGGCATGCTGGCAGGCATGAACGCACTGTTCCCGCAGCAATTCGCGACCAACCGAGGTCGGTTCTTCGCCGTCTCGGTGGCTGCGGTGATCTTCGGTTTGGGCCACACCGCCCAGGGCTGGAGCGGCGTGGCCATCACTGCGTTCTTAGGCTTGGGTTTGGGCGCCATCATGCTCCGGCATCGCTCCATCTGGGAAGCGGT
>JAQGOT010000366.1 GCA_028293465.1 Pedosphaera sp.
CTTCCACAACTGGTCCCGTACACAAGCCAGTGCATCTGAAAAAGTGGCCTGCGACTTGGTGTACCACGCGGCCGCACGGACGGTGAGCGCCGCAGGCGAGTGCCGGTGCAACTGGTGGGCCAAGAGCGTCACCAGGGAAAACAAGCCCAATAGCACGGGCGTCGTGCGGGCGATGGCCCGGTCGTTCCATTGCCGCTGGGTTTCGACTCCCAAGTGGGCGCGGACCTCCTCAAAGGTTACCTCCACCTGCCAGCGCCGGGTGTACAACTCCACGATCAGCCTGGGCGACTTGCGCGGGTCGGTGCACAGCAGCGCCCGGATTTCAAACTCACCCCGGGGATCGCGCACCAGCACCCAGCGGATCGGCACCGGGATTTTTCCCGCGTGATACCACACGGCCCGACCGCTGGCCAACTCGACCCGCCGCCGCCCTTGAGCGTCTTGGCGGGGCGGCCCTGCTTTTGGTAGTAGCGCCGGGAGGGGGCCAGCACGGTTAGAAATGGTAAAGCCCAGATCCGTTTGGCCCACGTGATCGGGGCCAGCAACTGCACGCTCACCCAGCGCAGGCCGCTGGTCTGGTTGGTCACCGACCTGCTGGAACGGGCCGCGTCCCGGTAAATGCCCCGGGCGGCGATGCGCTCACCCCACCGCCGTCGGGCATGTCGCGCTTGGTCACAAACTCAGAAACCGTTTGGGTTTGCCCAAAACTGCGCTTCAAATCCAAGGCTTGCTGTCGTTGTGGTGCAATCACGACAACGGCATGTTTAGCCTCCATCAGCCCTTTGCCGATCTCGCGCAAGGTGTGGCTCCTGCCGGTTCCCGCACCGCGGCAGAAAAGGGTAACGAAATCCTCGGAGCGAAGGATTCTTTCAGTCGCTGCCTGCTGATCCAGCATCAATCCAGACGAGATTTCATAGTCAGGATTGATTGCGTCATATTTCCATTCGCCTTCCTTTGCCATGCACACAATCTCCCATTCGCGGTCGAGAATTCCCCACAAAGTGATGTTGCCGGGGGCAAACTCACTGCGGACGTAATCGCGCGTATCGCTGGCTGCCTTCAGATTTGACACCAGCCCGTTAATACATAGAACAATGGGCCCAGCCAATTGCTGGGCGACAGCAAGAGACGGGGTGCGGTGCTGCTTTCACGAACATCAGCGGCTGTAGCCCTCCCTGGGGAGCAACCCTTCCATTAGGTCCTTGTTCTGCCTTTGGAATCGTCGTAGAGCGGTCTTCAGGTCGAACCGATTTGGGTTGAGCCTGCCGGTCAGTTCATTCCATTTTAACGGTGTGGATACGGTGGCGGCGGGAACCGCGCGCAGGACGTAGGGCGGAACAACATGGTGACCTCTGGCGTTCTGCATGACGTCGATATAGGCCTTGCCGTGGCGCGCGGCCTTGCTGCGTTCGGTGGTGGCGATGTCGGGCAGCTTTTTGGCGACCTGCCGGGCCATTGAGAAGGCCCACGAGCGGGCGTCGTCGTAGCCGCCCGGCCTGGTCCAGGGAACCAGCACGTGCAGGCCGGCTTTGCCCGAGGTTTTGACGAAATTGCCCGTGCGCTCAACATCGAGTTGCCTGTGAAGCTGTTTGGCGATTTTAATCAGCTCGGTGAAGGCAGACTCGCCGGGGTCGAGGTCGAACAGGACGAAGTCGGGACGGTCCAGGTCCTTCACCCGTGACAGCCAGGGATGGAAGGTGAGCGTGCCCTGGTTGACCAGGTATAGAAGTGAAGGCTCATCGTTGACCAGCGCATATTTGACGCGCGTGCCGTCCGCACCGACAACACTAATGCGCGGAATCCAATCGGGATAATAATCGGGCGTGTGCTTCTGCCAGAAATGTGGCGCACTGGGGCGGACCCCATCGGGCAGGCGTTCCAGTGTGATCGGCCGGTTGCGAAGATGGGGCAGCAGCAGGTGGGCGACGGCAGCGTAGTAGCGGATGACATCACCCTTGGTATAGCCCTTTTCCGGGAACATCACCTTGTCGAGGTTCGTGAACTCGAACGGAAGAGTCGAAGCGAGAACCGGTCGTTGCGCGGGCAAGATCCTGGAACGGGTGCGATTGGCACGCGCCAGGCGGGCGGGGTCCTTGCTTTTGCGCTCCGGCGAGGAACGAGCATGCTCATCCTTCATCTTGATTAAAAGCCAGTTCTCGCGTCGCCCATCGCCGGCCATGCGGATCAAGGCGAACCTCCCCTTAAGTTTCTTCCCGTGCAGTTGAACTTCCACTTTCCCATCAGCGAGCGCTTCGGGGAGCGGCCGTCCGCTGAGGTTCTCATAGCTGCCACGATCCCAGGTTTTGACGTGGCCGGCGCCATATTGACCTTCCGGAATGTCGCCTTCGAAATCAGCGTATTCAAGCGGGTGATCTTCGGTCCGAACGGCCAGTCGGCGGATGGAGGGGGCCGTGGTGGGGACTTTGGTGACGGCCCAGCTCTTGAGCACGCCATCGGCTTCCAGACGGAGGTCATAGTGGAGGTGCCGGGCGTGGTGCTCCTGGATGACAAAGATGGGCTGCTTGTGGGGCTTGGCGGACTTGGCCGAAGGCTCGGCGGTTTTGGTGAAATCGCGTTTGCGCTTGTACTCGGCGAGCAATGGGCCCGGGCGGTTGTTGGTTCGAGCGGCAGAGGGAGCGGCCATAGATCAGGGTTTGGGGTGGACTTCGCGGCGGGTTTCTTTGGGAATTTCGCGGCGAACCTCGCTCGGTTTCTTGTCCAGGCGGAGTCCTTCGAATCGAGGCTGGCGGAGCAGGCCGTTCTGCGTCCATTCGGTGAAACCGATCTCGGCGACCAGCCTGGGCTTGACCCAGTGAACGTCCGGGCCTCTGGGGGGCTCGCCCTTCTCGAAAGGAGAACGGGGCTGCTCAAGCCGCTGGAGGCGCGAACGCAAATCCAGAAGTGTTTCGCGGTCAAAGCCAGTGCCGACCTTGCCGGCATAGACCAGAGTCCTGCCGCCGGGTTCGTAATAGCCGACCAGCAGGGCGCCCAGCCCCACGCGCGATCCCTTGGGCTCGGTGAAGCCGCCGATGACGAACTCCTGGCGGTTGAGGCACTTGATTTTGACCCAGTCGCGACTGCGACCGGGAAGGTAGCGACTCTCCAGCCGCTTGCCGATGATGCCTTCCTGGCCCCGGCGGCAGGCGTCGTGGAAGAGGCGGATGCCCTCTCGCGGGGCAAACTCGGTCCAGCGGATGCGATCGGACCATTTCACCGCATCGCGGAGAAGCTCTTTGCGCTCGACCAAATGAAGCGGTGTAACATCGTAGCGATCGGTGTAGAGTAGATCGAAAAGATAGAAGTACGCCGGGAACTCCTTGGCGCGCTCCGCGATCTCCCCCGGGTCAATCAAATGAAATCGCTGCTGGAGAATACGAAAACTGGAGTTTCCATGTTCGTCAAGAGAGACGACCTCACCGTCCACGAGCGCCGGTTTGGCGAGGCTTTCCTTTAAGGCGCTGCGAACCTCCGGGAACCAAAGGGCATCATTGTGTCCGTAGCGGCTGAGCAACTCCACGTTCTTTCCATCGAAACGGCCCAGGATACGCTGGCCGTCAAACTTGGGCTCGAAGATCCAGTCCGGATCGTCAAAGGGCTCGGAGATGAGCGTGCAAAGCATCGGCTGCACTAGGCGCGGAAGCGGGACCGGCTTGAGCGCGCGCAGCAGGCGGCGGGCTGTGCCGCGTTGGACCAGTCCCGTTCGTTTTTTTGATGATACGATCCCTGCCATGCGCTGACTCCCGTTTGATGCTCAAGGCCTGACAACCAGTTTCCAACCGAAACACCCAATCAAAGTTCCAACATGGTTGTCTGGCAACAAATGCGGTTAGCACCCCGCTTTCCATGGGGGCGTCCTCTCCATTGATGCCCGATGCGCTTCAAACACTGCGGACACTAAACTGCGCCTTCATCGGAGCCCGCCTCTACGCTGGTATGTGCACCATCTCCCACGCTATTTTGAGCATGGTCGGTCATGAATCCCACCTTTTTCAGGGAGTCCATTACTCGTTGTGCTTCCGAACTTGCCGGGGTTTCATGTCCCGTGAAGACAAGAGCAGGGCCAATCACCCCTTGAAACCAGGGCGCAAGTCCATAGACCGTCTCCTCACCATGGGGAACGGTTCGCTGTAGCGGTATGAGGATGTCTTGATCGCGCAGTTCATCCAGTGCGAGCGCCAGATCCGCATCCTTTCGCAGTTGCTGGTATTGGGACCGGGTCAGGTGGTGAGTTTGCTCCAACGCCCGAAGCAACTCTATCGCGAGCGGGGAGAGCGACTCGATTGCTTTAATTGCGGCATTAAACGCCCAGCTTCTCGGCGCCACCTCCCGCCCCGTGCCACTCTTGCGTGTGGTCGCGCGACGAACCCGCTCACCAACATCTCTGGCGAGCTTATCGACTCCCGTCCCCGGCGCCAGGTCGTTCGCGTCCTGGCGGAATTCCGCGAGCAATCCCGGCAGCATGTCTTGGACTGCAGTGTCTCCTTGCGGTCCCATGGTCCCCAGCATCCTTTCCCACGCCACCTTGATCAAGCCGCCAGTGTCGTCTGAAAGCCGCTGCACGGTTGATTGAATGGCCTCCAGCGAGCGGATCGTCTGGTTGGTCATCTCCAATGAACGGCGATCCACGTCACGGGCAAAAAGGATGGCGACGACCGAAAGCACAATGCTGACCACCGCACTGAGCAGGCCAATCCATAGGGCCGCCGTCTCCACTTGAGTCATGGCAAGGAGGGGTGCCGGGCATGGGCACGCGCCCGGTGAAATTCTAAGAAATACGACAACGCCCTCGCGGGGCATTCGTACTGTTCAGTCCGGACGGTTCATCCAGGTTGATCCGGGCCAACGATCCCGGCGTGCCGCCAGCCGGCTTCACGCCCTCAGCAGTCCCGCCACATTTCCCGGAGCTCCGGATGTCCGTCGGCGTTGGCGATATATTGGTCATACCGCCACAGTGCGTCCAGCCGTTTGCTCAAGTCCTGCACGAGGTCGTGATCGTGGTCTTCAATGCCTTTGGTTTCGCCAATGTGCTCCAGTTCCTTTTCAGCCACTAATGCCATAATTGCTCTCCTTTCAGGTCTGGCAGAGGATAAACTCTGTTCTCCAATTCTCCATCGTGCGCAAATATCCAGGACACAACCGGGGTTTAGACCCCGCTTCGCATCAAGGGACGTTCAATGTTTTGAGATGATGGCGCTTTTTGCTGCGGCCAAACTCCAAATCCTTCGATTACATTCACTCGCAAACGGGGGCAAAGTGCATACGGGGAGAGTTAACCTCGGATCCGTCGGGCTACGAAAAGTTTTTGACGAAGCCGACCAGGGGGCGATAGGAAAACAGGTGCCAGGAATATCGCGGAGGAAGCAAAAAGGAGACGAGCGGCAGGCCGGCCCTGAAACGAAAAGCCGGAACACACCACGTGTGACGGAAGATTGAGACCAGCATGCCCAAAGAATCGTTACAGCAAAAACGGAAGCGGGTCCGCAAAATCATCGCCAGGCTGAAGAAGGCGTATCCAGACGCCAGGCTGGAACTGAATTTCTCCAACCCGCTGGAGTTGCTGATCGCTCTGATCCTGGCCGCTCGAACCCGCGACGAGTTGGTCAACGCCATCACACCCGGCTTGTTTCGGCGGTATCGCACGGCTGCTGATTGGGCCAATGAAAAGCCGGCGGTGCTGCACCGGCTGTTGCGCTCGATTAACTTCTACCGGAACAAGACTCGTGCCATCCAAAAGGCCACCCGTGCGCTGATGGAGAAATTCGGCGGTCAAGTGCCCAATCGCCTGGAGGACTTGCTCACGCTCCCGGGAGTGGGGCGCAAGACGGCGAATATTCTCCTGGGAAACGCGTTTGACCAACCCGCCATCGGTGTGGATACACATGTGGCCAGGGTTTCACAGCGCCTGGGACTTACTGACCACACTGATCCGGATGAAATCGAAGCCGATCTGACTCAGATTGTGCCCAAAAAGGACCAGGTCAAGTTTGTCCACCTTTTTCAGTGGCATGGCCGGCGCATCTGCATCCCCCAAGTGCCGGATTGTCCACACTGCCCGGTAAACGATCTTTGTCCATACCCGAAGAAGACAAAAGCCAAAATGTAAACATTCCTGCTTTTCTCGGGGTTTGTGGGCGTGAGATCATGATGCGGGTTCGTGGATTGCCCTCAAGGATCTGGCGGAGCTTGAACGCCTCAAACTCACCCTGGGATGCCGCCGCCCTCGCGTGTGCCAGGAACGCAGCTCCCGGAGCCGGTCCAGATCCAGCGCTCCCCTGGCCCCTTCGGGCACTTCCGGACGGAACTGCTCGTACAGGTGGAACGCTCGCCGCGCCAATTCCGGAGGCTCGAACGCATTGGCCAACGATTTCATGGCCTTCCATATCTCCGGCAGAGCATCGCCAAATTTCCGCTCCAGGTAACGCTCAACGGTCGCTGGCGCAATCGGTCGGGAGCCAGCCAGCGCACGCACCCCTTTTTCGGTGTTCACCGCCGGCACGGCTCGGCCCATAAGTTCCACCCAGAACATCTCCCCCGGCTCGCCGGCGCGTTGGGCGCCCGCCAACTCTTGGCGGCTTGCTGCCCGGAGGGAGCTTTTGATGGCGCAGCCTGTGTGGCTTTCATCGAGCAAATGATCGTGCCACAGTTACAGCCCGGAGACACGGTGCTGATGGACAATGTATCGACGCATCAGTCGGCCAGGGTGGAGTCAGCCATCACGTCGGCGGGAGCCCAACTGTTGCATTTGCCGGCTGAAATCTGGTGTAGGGCGTCGAACCACCCTCCTCTCACGCCGCGAGCTTAGGTGTACAGCCCATCACAAATCGCCGGAAAAGATGCGTACTTTTGAGGAAAGGATTATATTTATTTGGAGGTAGTTATGAAATTAACAAAACGTCAGCAACAGCAAAAGCAGGGAAGAGAGAACCGAGGGGCCTTGGCCCGATCGGGTCAAGATCAAGGTCAAGGATTCTGGGGACCGCTCGCGGAGTTGGCCCGACTGCGCAATGATATCACCGGCGGATTCGCGTCGCCATTCGACGATCTTTTGGCCCCGGCCAGTTTGCTCGGAGGATGGACGCCGGCTTTCGATGTCTATGAGGACAAGGATAAATTCAGCGTCAAGGTCGAGCTTCCCGGCATGAAAAGGGAGGATATAGACATTTCGCTCGATGGCAACACGCTTACCGTTTCGGGTGAGTTGAAGGATGAGGAGGAGCACAAGGACTCGGAGACATATCGGGCCGAGCGCTTTTTCGGCCGGTTCCAACGCAGCATCACGCTGCCGCAACCGGTGGATCCGAACCGGATCACGGCGACCTACAAGGATGGCGTGCTGAAAATCACCTTGCCGAAGACTGAGGAAAGCAAACGGAAGCAGATCGAGGTCAAGGCGTCGTAAACACTAAATCCCGGTGGGCGAAAGCCTGCCGGATACTGGAGGCGAAAGATTATGAATGAAACTATGGGAGCTCAAAAAGCAGGAGGGCAGAGTCCGGCAACTCAAAATCGGCTGGTGCGCGAGGAAAATCGTCCAAGCCGCGCGTTTGTCACGCCCCCGGCCAACATTGCAGCCGGACCGGATGGTTATTTTATCGAACTGGAAATGCCGGGAGTGAACAAGGACGGCATAGAAATCACGGTGGATGGGAGCGAATTGACGGTCATCGGGCGGCGGCAGTCGGATATTCCAGAGGGCGAGCTGCTCTATTACGAATCGACGCCGGCGGATTTTCGGCGGACCTTTGAACTGAGCGCGGATGTGGACACTTCAAAGATCGAAGCGCACATGGAGCAGGGGGTTCTTAAATTGCGGCTGCCCAGGCGCGAGGACTTCAAGCCCCGGAAAATACCGGTCGCGGATTAACCGCCGGCAGCCAACATCCTGCCGATCCTTTCACCGCGCTTGCGCCCGGAAGTTCCGATGAGTTTCGCCGATGAGCGTGTGCGCTTCATCGGCGTTGCGCCAGTCGAGGATTTCCGTGCGCTTGCCTTCGAGTTCCTTATAGACGGAAAAGAAGTGTTCTATTTCCCTGAGCACGTGCGGTTCAACATCGGCGTGGTCACGGATTCGTTGGTGTTGGGGATTGTGCGCGATGACTGCCAGAATCTTTGCGTCCGGAACACCCTGGTCCAGCATGTTGAGGAGACCGACGGGGCGGACTTCGATC
The DNA here is from genome assembly GCA_028293465.1 of Pedosphaera sp. Lineage (GTDB taxonomy): Bacteria > Verrucomicrobiota > Verrucomicrobiia > Limisphaerales > Pedosphaeraceae > JAQGOT01. The sequence goes on from JAQGOT010000366.1 coordinate 8,169, forward strand.
AAACAGCCGGGAAAGCTCGGTTGCCCTGCCAGCACCAGAATGTCCAAGGCGTCACCATCCGACCCGAGTGTGCTCGGAACGAAGCCGTATTCACCCGGATAATGGACCGAGGTGTAGAGCGGTCGATCCAGGCGGAAGACATGCAGGTCGCGGTCGTATTCGTATTTGTTGACCTC
>JAQGOT010000414.1 GCA_028293465.1 Pedosphaera sp.
CATGCTCGCTTTTGCGCCAATCCGGACGCCGGGGGAACACCTCCACCTCCACCGAGGGCAAAAGCTTTCGCAAATGGGAGAGGAACGGCGAAGGGTTGAGCGGTTTGCCGTTGTGGTCCGCCAGGCAGTGTGTGAGGACCAAGCGTTGCCGCGCGCGGGTGCAGGCCACATAACCATAAAACCGTTCATGGCCCAATTGTTGGCGCGCGCTGGCTCCGAGCGAAATGCCCTTGTCCTCCAATTCCGCGCGGTCAGCGTCGGTCAGCAGCACCGACGGCTTCGGCGGCGCGGGGAACACCGTTTCGTTCATCCCGAGCACCAGGGCCAGACGGATATCCGGATTGCGCGACCGGTCGATGGCGCCGATCAATACCTGGTCCAGCGCCGGGGGAATAACCCCGACCGAAAGATTGGCCAGCCCCGCATCAAGGATGGGCAACCAATCGCGTAACGGTTGCGGTTCGGTCGGAAACGCCAGCTCCACGTTCTTGAGCCACGCCCCCATCTGTTCCCAAACCGTGAGGTGAATGGGGTGTGGCCCTGTTTCCTGGCTGCTCCAATGTTGCAAAGATTCCTCCACGTTCAACGCCTGCCAAAATTTCCTCAAGGCATCGGCCAGTTGGGTGCCGGTCGGCCGGTTCTTCAGCAGCCCCAATTGATGAGCGAGCTTCTGGAAGGGCGGCACGATTTTTTTGCGCACACCTTCGACCCACTGCGCCAGCTCCGGCTGGTCGGTGAGCGTAATCGGTGACTGCCAGACCGAACCTTTCCAGCCGCGGGCCAACGCTTCGTTTTCCAACCGGTCGATGTCCCCCTCCGCCACCGGGACGAGACCGGTCTTAAGCGCTGCGAACCAATCGTCGCTCGTCCACTGAAACGCCACGGTGCGCAGGGCATTGCGGGTCAATTCAGCAAATGGGTGGTGCGCCACCGATTCGCGCCGGTCGAGAAAGAAAGGAATTTCATACCGGCTGAAAACATTCACGATCGGTTCGTGATAGCCTTCCAGGTTTCGGGCCAGGACGGTGATTTCACGATAGCGCCCGCCGGCCCGGACGAACCGCAGCACCTCGCGGGCTGCCAGTACGGCTTCGGCTTCGGGAGTAACACAGGTCGCCACGCGCAACGCCTGCTGAGGCGAAGGCCGGGCGCTGTCCGGTTCAGGCAGCGGTTTCGGGTCGGCCCAGTAATGTTCCAGATGGTGCAAAACCGGGTTGTTCAGGAACCGGCTCTTGTTCATGTGGCGCGGCAGCAGTTCCGTGGTGATCTCGCAGTCAGGCAAGCCGGCGAAGCGCTTTTGACATTTCTGATAGGTCTGCCGCACGACTGACCAGTTGGAAAGCCAGGACACCGCTTCCCGGGGCACATGATCCAGGCAAAACGTGAAGGTGGAACTGGTCACATGCGGCATGAGTTCCGCCAGCAAGTCCAATTCTTGCGGCGAAAGCTCGGTGAAACCGTCCACCCACAGGTCACCAAATCGCAGGGGCGCATGCGGTTTGCGCAAGGTGGCCGTGGCGAAATCGAGCAGGTGATCGGCATCCTCCAAGCCATGCGTCTGGAGCCAGTCCAGATAATCGCGGAGCAGGGTGGCGAGATCGTGCAGTTTGTAACTGAGGCCTTCCACGATGTGGGTTTGCTGCGCCAGTTGATGCAGCGATTCCGGGGTAAGTTGATTCCGTTGCAACTCGCGCAGGGCCTCACTGAGATGCTGCGCGAAGCCGGTCAAGCGTGCGCTGGCGCGGAACAGCTTGAGTTGGTCCCGCTTCCTTGCCAGCAGGCCGCGCAACACCATGAGCCGGCCTTCCTCATCCAACATTTGAGGCGGCGCTTGTTGGAGTTGATCAAACAGAAAAAAAGCCAGGCGCTCGAAGGAAAGGATCTGGAGGCGTGTGTAACCTGGAAGCGAGGGATAGGCCAGCAGTTGCCGTTCAAGCTGGTAAGTGGTCTGTTTGGGTGCGATCAACAGCAACGGCGGGCCGTCCGGCTCGGCGGTTAACGCCTTGCGGACCTCCGTCAGGCAACGGAAGGTCTTGCCGCTCCCCGCAGGTCCCAGGATAAAGCGCGTCTGCACGGCTTAGTATTAATCGCAAAGGCCTGCGGGCGCAAAGCGGAACCGTAAAGCCAGTCCCAAAGACTGGGAGCCTAAAACGGCTTTCACCCGGTGCTCCCACCAGTCCCTTGGAACTGAAGTGGGACCGCGTGCACCCGCATCCTCAAACTTCCACGCTTTTCCCGGGCTCAGGTTGGATGACCTTGATTTTAGGGTGGCGGGCCCGGATCTGCTGCTCGAACCAGGCGCGCGAATCCGCATCCCCGTGGCCCAGCAGGACCGTGTGCGGGGAAACTTGGCCGACGAGATTCAGCAGCTCATCGCGATTGGCGTGGGCTGTCAGGTCGAAATCCTCGAGTTCACAACGACGCGTCAGTTCGCCGGCGCTGCCGCTGAAGACGAACGGCTTGCCCGGCGTCGCCGCTTTCAGCCGGCCACCCGGTGTGTCTGGATCCGCATAACCGACGAAGAAAATGGCCTGCCGCTCGTCCCCGATCATGCGGGCCGCGAGATCGTGTGCGGCGGTGTTTTCGCTCATCATGCCCGCCGTGATGACGAAGATCCGTCCACCCGAGAGCTTCATCTTTTCCGCCTGTCCTTTTTCCAGCACGACGAGGTTCAACGCCTCGCGCAACCGGAGGTTGCTGTGCTGACGATGCGTCCGGTGGGCTTCCAGGTCATAAATCTCCGTGAACACCCGGCCGAGGCCCCCGATGTAAATCGGCTGATGTTTCAACCTGCCTGCGCGCGTCAGCAGTGCGAGCAACGCCAGGATTTCCTGCGTCCGGCCCAGTGCGAAGGTTGGAATCAAGATGCAGCCCTTGCGCTTCAGCACGCGCTCGATCGCCGTCGTGAGCCGCTCCAGTTCCGTTTCGCGGGTGAATCCGGGCGGCACGGCGCGGTTGCCGCGGGTGGTTTCCATGATCAGCACGTCCGCCTTCACGTCTTCAAAGCGCGCCCCCTTCAGGATGGTCTGGTCATGGAACGAAACATCGCCGGTGTAGAACACCGTTTGTTTTTGTCCGCGGATCATCATCCCCGCGGAGCCAAGGGCATGGCCGGCATCGAAAAATTCGAGGGTGGGGGAGGAGAGCCCGGCGCGAGTTTTGTGATAAGCCGCCCATTCGATCTCGCGATTGTATTTGAAGCCTTGGAAGAGCGGGGCGACGTCATCTACTTCGTCGTGTGAATAGAGCGGGTACTCCTTGATGCCCATCTCATCCCGCTGCCGGGTCATGACATTGACGGAGTTGTGCAACACCCGTTCGATGATGAAGTAGCTCAATTCGGACATCATGACATGCGCCTTGGGAAAGTGCCGCAAAGCCACCGGCAAGGACCCGACGTGGTCATGATGACAATGGGAAAGCGCCACCGCATCCACCTCTTCGTGCTTGATCAGGTCATACAACGGCAGGCTGGAACGACCTTCGCGTTTTGGATGCGTGCCGGCGTCCATCAGCAGGCGATGCCCCTCCAGTTCCAGGAACCAGGCGCTTGCGCCGATGTCCGAGTCCGGATTTAAATTAACGATTTTCATATTTGCTAAATTATTTTGTCCCCTTGGAGCGGAAATGGCCCCGTCAATGGACGATGTTTATTCCCTGCCGCGAACCGCCGGGGGGATACAATGCGGTCTAACCCGGGGAAATGCACGCACAGAATTTGAACATTGGCGGGTCTTGGCCTATGCCCTATCTGGAGCGGCGTGCACTTGGCTGGGTTCGCAGAGCCCCCAGGCAGCCTGTCCTATCCTATTCCAGTGGAATTGGTTCCACGGCGCTTGGGGCGGACAAACTGACAATTCCACCCGGTAATTTTACTTCTGGCCACCAGCGCCGCCCAAGCCCTTCAGCACGACCGCCTTCATCAATTTTTCGGCGCTATCGTACCTCGTGAGGCCCGCAGGCGCTTCAAATTGTTTGGCGTCGGGTCGGCCGAGTTTGATTTCCTTGAACTTCATCACAACGGTGTTGTCCTGTTCGGTCATTTGCAGTTGGACTGGAAAATCGCGCAAGTCCGCCGCATTCCACGCGATGGCCGTCTGCTTTTGGCCCTTGTCATCCGTGAGCACAACCTTGCTCTTGTCGCAGGCATGGCCGTCGATGGTCTCCTTGCCTAATTTGGTCTTTTCGATTTTGAAATTTTTGTTCGCCTCCGCCGCTTCTTCGCTGCTCATGGCGATCTCGGCATAGGATTTGAGCGAGGGATAGATGAGCAAGGTGGCCTTCTTGTCCGGTCGGATGATGGTGACCAATTGGTCCATCCCCATTTGCTTCAAGCTGGCAATGGTGGCGGCGGGAAGCTGGGAGCTTTTGATTTGAGTTAGGTCAAGGTCCAGCCTGGTTTTACCATCCAACATATTGAAGCCCATCGGCATCCGGGTGGTCTCCTTGTTGGCTTTGTCCAGAACGTGGAGTTCCGCCTTGGAGGTGAACGCGTTGTTGCTGCCGAACAGTTTGGACATCGCTGCGTTCATGCTGCTGGAGGGGCCGCTCCCCGGCATTTGCGCCAGGGCGGGGGTGCCGGCGAGCGCGGCGGAGATCGCGGTGGTGACCAACAGTTGCTTGAGAATATTAGATAATTTCATGTTGCAATAATTGCCTTGGAACATAATACGTGATGGAAATTAGGCGAGCCAAATTTAACGGTATTCCGCTGAAACCCACGGCCCTGCGCGGAGGGGGATGCCGATGCAATTGTGCAAGCCGGTGGCTGAAGGTTGAATCCAATTCCCCTTTGCAAATCCTTCTCAGTTGCCTACTCTGGTCGCCATGAGCACAAGCGCCTTTTGCGTCCGAGGGTTCCCGCGTTTGGATCGGCGAACGATGCTTGGCCTTGTATTAATCCTCTGCATTACCCGCTCGCTGTCGGCTGCGAGTTACCCCGCGCCCGAACCCGGAGATTTTGTCATTCGAGATTTTCATTTCCAGACCGGGGAGGTCTTGCCTGAACTCACAATTCATTACCGTACGCTGGGCAAACCCCGGCGTGATGCGCAGGGCGTTGTCCGCAACGCGGTGCTGATTCTCCACGGCACGACTGGAAATGGCTCCAACTTCCTCC
>JAQGOT010000421.1 GCA_028293465.1 Pedosphaera sp.
CTCGGGATGGAATATCCCTTCTGCCGCTACCCGGTTTTAGGGGCAAAGCTGTTGTTGTGAGAACAAGTTTCGGTTGGTTGCGTTCACCGACTCTCCCAATTCCCCGAACGATTCTTGGGAATGCTGGCGGTTTCGGGATAGATCAGGTAAACGGCGTTCTTGGAATTCTTCCAGGCTTCGGCGAAGCGTTCGCGGGGATAGGTGCGGCGGGCGGACTGTTTCTTTTTTACCGAGACGCCGGGATCGTTGGCCACAAAGTCGCCTTGTTCGGTGAAGCCGGCGCAGACGATCAGGTGGCCGTTGTTGGGGCCGCTGTGGCGGTCGTTGGTCAAGTAGGAGGAGACGGAGACGATGACGGGAATGCCGGCGGCGATCCAGTCTTCGAGTTCCGAGACGTCGTTCAAGCGTGTGACGTAGCCGCGCATGCCGGGGAAGGCACCGGCGTACGCGGTGTTGAAGGGCCAGTTGCCGGTACCGTCCAAACCGGTGTCGTTGATGGCCGCAGCCACGTCGGGGACGGTGTGGTTCAGTTCCGGGCGATTCAGTTTTTCGCTCCAGTAGGCGAGGACCATTGAGAGCGAAGTGGGGCTGCACCAACCGCCGCCGCCTTCGTATTCCGCCTGGCGGCGTTCGGGAACGGCCAGCGCCTTGCCCCAAGCGGCGCGGTTCGGTTTGGCGGGCGCGGGTTCGACGCGGCTGTCACAAAAGGAGAGGCCGAGGAACTTGATTTGCGCGGGCGTGGCCTCAGCGGAGTTGCCGAGGGTGAGACGGAGTTGGACTTTGGCTCCCGGGCGGGTCATGACGAGCGTGTCGATTTTTACCGTGCCGTCGGCATTGCGCTGGCGGTTGACGCTGGCGCGAGGATGTAGCGCGGGGTTTTCGGACCACTGGCTGAGGGTGTAGAAATCGGTGGCTCGGTCCGGGTAGATGGCGCGGGCTTCGATTTTGAGATACGCGCCGGCAGTGAGATTCCACGAAGCGACGAGTTCGTTCCAGTCGATGGGCGGGGCAATTTCCGGGGAGGTCAACACCACTTCGCCGGGCGCGGCACCCAGAGTTCTCGTGAAGCTGGTGACATCTTTCAGGGCGATGAAGCTCGTGCGCTGTTGAACGGCGGCCGGGGGCGGCGTGGCGCAACTGGAGATTAAAGCAGCGGTCATAAGCAGGATTAGCGGGGTGCAGAATCGCATAAGTTCAGCCACGGTCTGACGCCAAGGTTCACAATCACATTCACGGGGTCGAAAATTAGCATGGACGGCGCGCGGTGGAAATGATTAAGAGAACCAAGTCTCAGAACCATACTTATGAAAATTTACCGCCTGAACCGCCTGTTCAATCCCAAGTCCAACCGTTGCTTCGACGTGGCCGTGGACCATGGCTTCTTCAATGAACGCGGCTTTTTGCAGGGGATCGAAAATTTGGAGAAGTCCGTGAAAACCCTCGTGGCGGCCGCGCCGGATGCGATCCAGCTCACCGTCGGGCAGGCGCACTACCTGCAATCGACGCCCGGCAAGAACAAGCCCGCACTCGTGCTGCGCACCGATGTGGCCAATGTGTATGGGAACAAATTGCCGAGCTCCCTGTTCAGCCGCATGATCGAAGCACCCGTCGAACAAGCCCTGCGCCTGGACGCCGTCTGCGTGGTGGTCAATCTGTTCCGCATCCCGGAGCAACCGGAGGTGACCGACCAGTGCATCCTGAACATTTTAAAGCTCAAGCCGGAATGCGACCGCATCGGCATGCCGCTGATGATCGAGCCGCTGGTCTTTCAATCGAACGAGAAAGCAGGCGGCTACATGGTCGATGGCGATCTCGACAAGATCTTGCCGCTGGTGCGCCAGGCCGTTGAACTGGGCGCGGACATCATCAAGGCGGATCCCACCGACGACGTGAGCGTGTACAATAAGGTGGTGGAAATTGCCGGGCGCATTCCCGTGCTGGTCCGCGGCGGCGGCAAAGCGCCGGACAAGGAAATCCTGGAGCGCACCGAGAAGCTGATTCAACAAGGCGCATCCGGCATCGTCTATGGCCGCAACATCATCCAACACGCCGACCCCGCCGGCATGACCCGCGCGCTCATGGCCATCGTGCACGACGGCGCGACCGCGTCCGAGGCGGCGAAGTTTATCAAGGCGTAATCTGGGCCAACGGAGTCGGAACGCGCAACCCCCCTTCGTTGTGCAACCACACCGGGTGGGGCGAGCGTACGCGCAAGCCTCCTTGGTTTCAGGCGGTGGAGCGCGGGTTGCGGTGCCGATCGGTTTCTTACAACGACGGCTATTTCTGCTGCAAGAATGGACTGTCCGCAAATTCTTTGGGTACGGCACTCGACCGCACATTTCCTTCGGTATCGAAGATTGATTCCGCTGTCCGCGGAATCTGGTCGAACGCGGTACCGGCTATTGGTTCCAGTTGGTTGAGAGTTGTGCGTGCGATGTCAGCCAATTCTTGGTCCGAAACTTCCGCCGGGCAGGAGAGAAAAACTGCAATGTCGTCCATAGCACCCCTGAGATAGGTAGACCGGAGGTGATGGGTGAACAAGCTTACAAGTCACATTCATGGCTTTCAACCCCGTGACGCGGCGGAGGTGTGCTGCGCCGGCAGACGCACCGGCGGAACCGCGCGCTCGATGAGGGTGCGATTTGACTCAAGCCAGGGCGGGAGCATCAGCTTGGTGCCGAATTTTTCGGCGGGCTCGTCGGCGGTGAAGCCGGGGTTGTCCGTGGCGATCTCGAAGAGCACGCCGCCGGGTTCGCGATAGTAGATGGAGTGGAAGTAAACGCGGTCCATGACGGGGGAGATGTTGAACCCGCGACTAGCGATGTCTTTGTGCCAGGCGATTTGCTCCGCATCGTCTTTGGCGCGGAAGGCGACGTGATGGACGGCACCCGCCCCCATGCTGCCGTGGGGCGCATCCGGGATGCAGACCAGATCGACGATGGAGGCGAATCCATCGCCCGTGCCGGCGCGGTAGCGGAAGCGATTCTGCTCGTTGCTGACGGCCTTGAAACCCATGACGTCGGTCAGGAGTTTGGCGGTGTGCTCGTAGCCCTCCTCGGAAATCGTGATGCCGTGAAACCCGCGAATGGCCTGCGCGGCGGGGATCGGGCCCGCGGCCCAAGGCTGGCCTTTGGGGTCGGGAGAGGCGACGATTTCCAACTGCATGCCGTCGGGATCGGCGAAACTGAGAGCGGGTTCGCCGAAGCGAGCGATGGCGGGTTGTGCTGCCACGCCTTGTTCCTTGAGCCGCTTGGACCAATAGTCGAGCGCGCCGGACGGAACGGCGAACGCAGTGACCGTGACTTGAGGCGGCCCAATGCGCCCGCGGTACGCGCCAGGCCAGGCGAAGAAGGTCAGGATGGTTCCCGGGTGCCCCAGCTCGTCGCCGTAATAGAGGTGATAACTGCCGGGATCGTCAAAATTCACGGTTAGTTTCACCAAGCGCAAGCCCAACACGCCGCAGTAGAAGTCGATATTCTTTTGTGCGTCGGCGGTGATGGCGGTGACGTGGTGGAGTCCGGAAATGGATTTCTGTTGGGTGGCCATAAAAGCGAGATGATTAAACGGCAGTTGGTGGAGCGGGTGGTTTTAGGAGCGGGTTTCCTGTCGGGGTGCAATGACGCGCTGAAGCAGCTTCCGGCAGACGGCGAGTTCATCATCATTGATGGTGTGCGGCATGCCGGGATAGCGACGGAGTTCTACGACCGCGCCCAACCGGGTCAGCACGGTTTCGGTCTCCTTGACGCGCTCGAACGGGACGTGCGGGTCCGGATCGCTGGTGCCGAGGAACACCGGAGTGCCGGCGAGGGAGCCTTGATAATTCCTGGGGGTGCCGGGCGGCCCGATGAGGCCGCCGGTCAGGGCGATGACCGCACCGTAACGTCGCGGGTGCCGCGCAACGAACTCCGAGGTGAGACACGCACCTTGTGAGAAGCCGAGGAAAGCGATGCGTTCGCCGGGAATGCCGCGGGTAAGGAGATCGGCGACGAGTGATTCGATCCGCGCCAGCGCAGAGTCAAGGTACGGCTGGTTGGTGTCGAGCGGCGCGAGAAACGAATTCGGGTACCAGGAATTTCCGGCGGCTTGGGGTGCGAGCGCGGCGAAGTTCTTGGCGGCTAATTCGTCGTAGAGAGACAGGATGTTCTCCGCGGAGCCGCCGCGTCCGTGCAGGAGCAGGATGGTGGCATCGGCTTTCTCCGGCGCGGGACCGGCGGTGAGCACGGGTTGGTTGGCGTGCGGATCGGATGCGTTGCCGACCGAACGTTTGGGGGTCTTCATGGGTGCTCCTGCTGAGATGCGCCGTTCGTCATGCCTCGTAAGTAATCCGGGAAGCGGGTTCCGTCAACCTCGGGCATCAGCTGAGAGTCGCAATGCGGGTGCTGAGCTCTGGGTGAGATTAGAATTATTGTGGCAGGAATGGGTCTCCGGCATCCCCCAGAACGCACCAATTCTTACCCGGAAACCAACGAGTTTCAGAACATTGACGGATGCAACCACCTCAACATATAACCCTGTAAGTAATTGCATGAAAAATATCTACCGCTCTGCCTGGTTGGTTTTGATCGCTTACCTGGGTTGCCTGGTCAACGCTGCCGCCGGCGATTTGGTGATTGGGAATTTCCAAGGCACCAATTACGGGGCTTGGCAGTTGACCGGCACCGCCTTCAATCCGGGTCCTGCGGCTGAGAGTCTCTTCGCCAAATTAGAGATCGAAAACTCGCTCGATAAGGGCGTAGCCAGCAGTGAGATTGAGGGTGACGCGCCGACGGGAACGCTCACTTCGCCAGCGTTCAAAATTGCGCGGGCCTACATTGCATTTCGCATCGGCGGCGGGGACTACGAGCATCATACCTGTCTCAACCTGCTCATTAACGGCAAAATCGTGCGCAGTGCGACCGGCTGGCGAAGCGATCGCCTGGGGCCAGCCAGTTGGGAGGTGAGCCGGTTTCTTGGCCAAACCGCGCAGGTGCAAATCGTGGACGAGGCGAGCGGTGACTGGGGCCACCTCAACGTGGAACATATTATTCAAACCGATCAACCGGAGCGGTTGCCGGAGGAAACCGAGCCGCTTTACCGGGAGGCGCTGCGCCCCCAGTTTCACTTCACCGCCCGCCAATGGACCATGGACCGGCTCAATCCCCGCGAGCGACAGGAAGGGTGGTTGAATGACCTGAACGGCCTGATTTATTACGACGGCGAGTATCACCTCTTTGCCCAGCGCTGGGCCAAATGCTGGATTCATGCCGTGAGCCGCGATCTGATTCACTGGACGGAACTGGAGCCGGCGTTCTGGGAGGAGCAGTTGGACAGCGGTGTGCAGTCGGGAACGTGCGTGGTGGATTACCACAACACCTCAGGCTTGTCCCCCAATCCAGCCATCCCGCCGATGATTGCGTTCTGGTCGCGTTTCGACAATCGCACCCAATGCCTCTCCTACAGTCTGGATCATGGGCGCACCTGGAAGCTCTATGAGAAGAATCCACTCATGGTTCAGCCGGAACGCGATCCTAAAGTGTTCTGGTATGCTCCCGGCAAACACTGGGTCATGATGCTTTATGGGGACAGCCAATACCATATCTTCACCTCCACGAATTTGTTGAATTGGAAGGATGAGCGGAAGCCCATCCGGGACAGCTTCGAGTGTCCTGATTTTTTTGAACTGCCGGTGGACGGAAATCGCGACCATATGAAATGGGTGCTGATTCAGGGCAACGGAAAATATTCCATCGGCACATTTGATGGAATCGAATTCAAGGAGGAGACCCCGCGGTATGCGTGTGACATCGGCCCCAATTTCTATGCCACGCAAACCTGGGGTAACGTCGATACCGGGGATGGGCGGAGGATTCAGGCCGCCTGGATGCGCGCCCCATCCTTTCCAGACATGCCGTTCAATCAACAGGTGAGCTTTCCCTGTGAGCTGACGCTGCGAAGCACGCCGGATGGCCCCCGCATTTTTCGCGAACCCATCCGTGAAATCGCGCTGCTGCACCAAGGGCAGGATACCTGGACGAATCGCACCTTGAAAGCCAATGAGGTATTGCCGCTGGAGCCTGCGGGACGATTGTTTCACCTGCAGGCCGAGGTCAGTATCCCGGAAGGCGCCAAATTGACGTTCAACCTGCGGGGTGTCCCGTTGGTTCTCACTGCTAAAACCATCGAGTCTGGCACCAGCCCTGCCCCCGCCGCCAGCCAGATCAAGACGGTGGACATTTTGCTGGATAACGCCTCCATTGAGGCGTTCGTGAACCATGGCGAGATTTCAACCACCAGATTTGTCCTGCCAACTCAGAACGGCCTGTCCATGAAAGCGGAGGGTGGTTCGGTCACCATCCAATCGCTTACCATCTACCCGCTTAACTCGGCTTGGACCAATGGCGAATGACGCAAAGACGGCGCGCGGAATTCTGACTTTGCCCGCAGACGGCCGCAGAAGTGCGGAGTGGTTGAATCGTTTGTGGTTGTGGCGGAAGCGGAGGTCGCGATGAATGAAGGCAAAATGGAACGGCGAAGCGGGGTTCCCCGGGCGCTTCGCCGTTTGCGGTGTCTCACCCAATCACATGTGCGCGGGCCGGGCGTAGGCTTGCGGAAGCACCGGTGGCAAGCTGCGGTGCTGGCTGGCGCGGCGGCGCATCTTGGCGAAGACAAAGAGGTTGAAGAAGTGCATGATGCCCAGGACCACCAAGACCAGGCCAACCTTGCTGCTGAGGGTTTCCAGTGCGCTTTGCGCGTCAGCGGCCTTGTCCCCATATTTCAGGGCGAGGGTGACGAAACCGATGTTGATCAGGTAAAACCCGACGACGAGGAGGTGGTTGACCGAATCGGCCAAGGGTTGATTGCCCAGGAAACTGTCCACCAGAAAGATGCGGCCGTTCTTGTGGAGAGTACGGGCAACCCAGATGGTGAGGGCCACGCTGACGGTGAGATAGGCGAGGTAGGTCCAGACGGTGAAGGGGCTGCCGGTGGTTTCCGCGAAGGCCAGAATAGGTTTCATAGTGGTTCTTTCTTTTGTCTGACGTTTCTGTCGTTACAGAAACAATATATATCCATGTTGCGCGTTTGGCAAGTCCTCTTTTTGACTGTGGCGGGAGGGAGGGAGGGAAAGCAGGGCCTCCACAGGGAGGCCGGTCTGGAGACGGGGAAACTCCAGGACAGGAACACGCGGCTGGAAGCCGCGTTCACTGGCAGCCAAGGATGGCCGCCGCTACAGAGCGGCACGCTCACGAACGGGCAGACTCGAACCTGCCTGGCTTCGTCAAGGTTTCGGTGCGAGCACGAA
>JAQGOT010000560.1 GCA_028293465.1 Pedosphaera sp.
AGTTCGTCTTTTTATCAAGCCGTATTGCAGTTGGTGTCATAAAGCCATGAACTGGCTCGATGACCACGATGTGGAATACGAAACGTTGGATGTGATCTCGAATGATGCCGCTTACGAGGAGATGGTCCGCCTTTCGGGCCAGGAACTCGCGCCGGTGATCGACGTGAACGGCAAAATCCTCGCCGACTTCGGCCCGGACCAGTTGGCGGTGTTTTGGAAACGCTTAACCCAAAAACAAGCTTGAACGCCACCGAAACGAGTTCTCCACCGCGTCAGCGTCTGCCAGAATGGCTGCGCATCAAATTACCAACCTCGGACAGCTTCGCGCGCACCCGCGGGTTGCTCGACGAGTTGAAGCTCCACACGGTTTGCGAGAGCGCCAAGTGCCCCAATCATTGGGAATGTTGGAGCAAGGGGACCGCGACGTTCATGATTGCCGGGGATCGTTGCACCCGGGCCTGCGGCTTTTGCGCCGTGTCCACGGCGAAACCGTTCCCGCTGGAGGTTGATGAGCCGGCGCGGGTGGCCGAGGCGACGCGTCGGATGGGGCTCAAGCATGTGGTGATCACGGCGGTGGCGCGGGATGATCTCGCCGATGGGGGAGCAGACCATTTTCGGCGCACCATCGAGTTGGTGCGGGCGGCGAATCCAGGCATCGTAATCGAGGTGCTGACACCGGACTTTCTTGATCGTGATGAGGCGATTGAAATGGTGCTGGCGGCGGTGCCGGATATTTTTAATCACAATCTGGAGACGGTGCGGCGGCTGACGCCGTCGGTGCGGTCGCGCGCGACTTATGAACGCTCGTTGAGCGTCTTGGCGAAGGTGAAGGCGAAGCGGGGAGCATCCATTTACACCAAGTCCGGGCTCATGCTCGGGTTGGGTGAAACCGAAGCCGAGCTGCGCACGGCGATGGCAGATTTACGCGGGGCCGGCTGCGATATCTTGACCTTGGGTCAATACCTCCAACCGACCTTGAAGCATTTGCCGGTGGTGGAATATGTTTCCCCGGCGCGATTCGCCGAATACAAGGCCGTGGCGGAACAGCTGGGGTTTGTCCATGTGGCGAGCGGGCCGATGGTGAGAAGCTCCTACCACGCGGACGAGTTTCAACCGCCGGCCAAGGCGGCGGTTTGAGTTTGAAAGCGAACGTGACCGGCATTTTAAGGAGCGCGGCAAAACGCAAATCTGGACCGACGAAAGCGGTCGAACCGCGTTTCCGTTTGCGCTGCCGGGAAAACATCGCCATGGGCCCGGGGAAAGCCGAATTGTTGGAGCAGGTTGAGGCGACGGGATCGATCGCCAAGGCAGCTGGTCAACTGGACATGTCTTATATGCGGGCCTGGACGCTGATCAAGACCATGCAGCAGTGCTTTAAAGAGCCGTTGGTCATGGTGGTCCGGGGCGGGGCGGGTCACGGCGGAGCGGCCCTTACAGATTCAGGGAAGCAGGTTCTGGCGTTGTATCGGGAAATGGAACAGGCCGGCTTGCAGGCCTCGAAGCCAGCGTGGCGGAGATTACAGAGAATGATGTCCTGATCGTTTTCCAGCTCGTTATATTTGACAAAATATATCGGGCGTTGTTTAATGCGTCGCGATGGTGGCATCTCGATGCAGATCTGGCCGGGTTGGCAGGCGGCAGGTTTCGCGGAAACGCGGCTTGGAAGGGGATATCGCATTTACCTTGATTGTATTGTTGGTCGTCATCGCGATCATTGCCATCTTGGCCGGTTTGCTCCTGCCGGCCCTGGCCCGGGCGAAATCCAAGGCAAAGCAAACCAATTGCCTGAACAATCTGAAGCAAATCGGCCTCGGCTATATCCTTTACCGCGTAGACAACGCGGATATCAACGTGCCCTACCGTTATTGTCCTGATACTCCAAACGACCCGTACGGCAGCACGGCGGGCGTTCCTTCCGGGACCGCCCCGAACAGCCCGCCTCCAACCGGTCCGAACGAGGTCTGGTGGGCCCCTTACGATCCAACTCAGGTTCCCGACGGCCCGCCGGGCGCGGGCTTTAAGGACGGCTTGCTTTTTCCTTACCTCGCGTCGACGAACATTTTTAAATGCCCGGTCGAGCAGCAATGGCACTGCGGTTAAGGGATGAATTACAGCGAAGGCATTCCCATGGTAAAGAAGGATGCATTCGTGACCCACGGCTCGCAACGTTTGGTGATGAGGGATCACCGGCGGAGTCCGGGATGTTCCGATTCTCGGGTGACCGCGGCGCCGCGTCCGCCCTGGGTGCCGTTCGACAACACTAGTCATTATCCCACCCTCCATGGCAAAGGCTTGAACGGATTGTTTTACGATGGACATGCCGGTCTGTTGAAACCGGCGGAACTGCGTGTGAGTAATTTCCGGGAGCCTGGTTCCGTTCCGCCGGTGGCGGGTTATCCGGGCGAGTGAAGGCATTAAATAAGCTGCTCATACTGTGAACATCGAATCCTCGAAGACCGAACCCGTCCCGGTTCCCCGGAAGCCGGCCACCGCGTGGGCTCCCCTGCGGTTTGACCGCAACGAGTTTGCCGGCGCGTTCGGGGATATTGGCACCGATTTGCCGCTGATCATCGGGATGATTTTGGCCGTGGGTCTGGATGGGGCCAGCGTGTTGATCGTGTTTGGCGCGATGCAGATCCTGACCGGCCTGTTGTACCGGCTGCCGATGCCGGTCCAACCGTTGAAGGCGGTGGCGATTCTGGTTATCGCTCAAAAGGCGGGCGGAGTCATCACCGCGGATGTGGTTTATGGCGGCGGTTTGGCCATCGGCATCCTGATGTTGTTGCTCACGGTGACTGGGTTGGTGGATTGGATCGGCCGGATTGTTCCCAAAAGCGTGGTGAGAGGAATTCAACTGGGTCTCGGAATGCAACTCACGACGCTGGCGCTGAAAGACTATGTCCGGGGAGATGGAACTCGCGGACTTTGGTTGGCGGGCGTGGCGTTCATCATCAGTCTGGTTCTGTTCGGAAATCGCAAGTACCCGGCGGCATTGTTTGTGATCCTGCTGGGCGCAATCTATGCCGTGGTGTTCAAACTCGATTTACACGCGGCGCGGCAGAGCGTGGGATTTGCCTGGCCGCGAGTTCATGTGCCGGTGTGGGGGGACATCGTGACCGGGTTTCTGGTGCTGGCGCTGCCCCAGGTGCCTTTGTCGATCGGCAACTCGCTTTTGGCGGCACGCCAGACGGCGCAGGATCTGTTTCCTGGCCGGGCGCCCGGGCTGCGGAAGATCAGTTTCACCTACTCCTTGATGAACATTCTCAACCCTTTGCTCAGCGGCATTCCGACCTGTCACGGCTCGGGCGGGTTGGCGGGATATTACGCCTTCGGCGCCCGCACCGGTGGAGCCGTGATCATCTATGGCTCGTTATACTTGACGCTGGGATTTGTGTTCAGCAGCGGCTTTCAGAACGTGATCCAAGTTTTTCCGTTGCCGATTTTAGGGGTGATTCTACTGTTCGAGGGAGTATCGATGATGTTGCTGATTCGGGATACCACCGGTTCAAAACTGGACTTTTTCATCGTCCTGCTCGTGGGCGTAATCGCGAACGGCCTGCCTTATGGTTATTTGATCGCCCTGATTCTCGGCACCGGGCTGGCCTATGCGTTGCCCAAGCTGCGGACAGGGCTTTC
>JAQGOT010000579.1 GCA_028293465.1 Pedosphaera sp.
GCCACTGGGGCAACGGCACCAGCAACGCCATGTATGCCACCTACGACTACAACCAGGGCCAGAACATCACCATCACCCTGACCAACCTGCTGGCGGGCAGTTATGACGTTTACCTCTACGGCCACGGTCCGAGTGCCGATGCCAACGGCGTGTACAACCTCGCCGTGGACAGCACGAGCAGCGGCACCCAGTCCACCACCAACGGCGCGGGTTGGGACTCACCCGTGTGGCGCGAGGGCGTGCAGTATGTGGTCTTCCGGGCCGTGTCGCTCACCAACGCCGCCCAGGTGCTGAAGGTGACCGTCTCGCCGGGGGCTTCGGGCTACAGCCTCATCTCCGGTCTGCAGTTGGTTTCAACCACGCCACAAGGGCGTCCGGTTCTTAATCTCTCGCAGAACCAGAATTCAGGCGCCGGTCGGACAGTCGTGTTGAGCTTGGGCGGTCAGGGCACCAACAGCATGGCCGGTTCTGGCCTGTTCATTTCCGCCTTTAAGCACACGGCCAGCGGAGGCTCGCAGTTCGAGCTGAACGGTGTTCCGGGTCAAAGTTATGCGGTCCAATTCTCCGCAGACCTTGTCACTTGGACAACGATCATGAATGTGACCATGACGAATTCTGCCATTCTGTTTTCAGACCCAACCACGACCACCACGACTAACACGAGCAATCGGTTTTACCGGCTGCGCTCACAGTAAACGGAAAGCGCCTTCATCGACCTGCCTGCTGGTGGGCTTTACTCGGGCAAGTTCCGGATAAACGCCTTGCGATAGCAGGCAGTTTCGCAGCGGTCTGCGCAGCGGCAGGCAAAGACCGATCCGGAACGTGCCGCACACCGCGGTGGTGCAGCACGGGATTCAGCCGGTGAGAAACCAGTTGAGCGGGAACAGGGAAGCCATTAACTTGGCATCCGTGTTTCCATGAACCTGTTGAAACCCGCTCGATGGCTGTTGTTCTGTGCCGTTCTCGGCGGTTGCGCCGCTGTCCCCAAGTCTTCCGAGCTTCAGGCATACAACCCCGAGTGTCTGATGGACCACGAGTCGGTTCAGGTGCCGCTGATCAGCGCACCAAACTCCCAATGGCGGGTGAGGGTGGATGTGAACGGCGTCCCGGGGATTTTCATCCTCGACACGGGGGCGGATTTCACGGTGATCACGCCGCAGTTCGCCCGCCAGGCGGGGGTGTGGGACGGGGCAAAAGCCGGCCGGTCGATCGACCGCAATGGCCAGCCCACCAAGATCAAGTTTGCCGAGATCACCTACCTGCGCATGGGCGAGGCGGACTACCTGATGTTTTACGCACCCGTTCTCAACCTGGACCATATCAACCGGGCGATGAATACCGAGGTGGCCGGGATTCTCGGCAACAATCTCCTGAACAAAACTGCTTATCAAATTGATTGGAACCGGAATGTGTTGACCTTGAATTCCCGAAGTTCCAAGCCGCCACCGGATGCGATTCCAATTTCAGTTCGCAACAACCGGGTGTATTTCAACGCGCTCGTCAACCAGCACGCGGCGGAGTTTGCTTTGGACACCGGGGCTTACCGGTCGACGCTCGCCAAGGATGAACTCGCGCGGCTGGCAATCCCCGCTGGAAAACGGAGCGAAATTGATGCCCCCGAAATCGACATCAACTCGGCGCAGCACCTCAAGCAGACACAAGCCGAACTGGACAGTTTTCAGGTGGGCCAGATTGCGCGAACCAATTACACGATGTTGACCTGGGATCATAATGTCTTGGGGATGGACTTGCTCGCCCCGTGGATTTTAACTGTCGATGCGCGGCGTGGTTGGATGAGTTTGTCTGCTCCCGCACCGTGATTTTGCCGGTTCCAGCTTTTATCCTTGAAGCGTCATCATCACAACGTTTACGTCATCTTGCTTGCCGCGACGGCGGGCAGGCATC
Source organism: Pedosphaera sp. (assembly GCA_028293465.1). Lineage (GTDB taxonomy): Bacteria > Verrucomicrobiota > Verrucomicrobiia > Limisphaerales > Pedosphaeraceae > JAQGOT01. Next base: position 1,906 of record JAQGOT010000579.1, read on the forward strand.
CAAAAATTCGGGCGGCGAATCCCGACCGGGACCCGGCAAAACCGTGCGTGTACGTGGGCATGACTGGTTTGGATCCGGAAGAGCGGTTTAAGAATCATAAGCGCGGCTACAAGGCGGCAGGGGTGGTGGAGAAATGGGGTTTGAGATTGATGCCCGAGCTTTATAAACATCTGAATCCAATGCCTTTTGAGGCCGCCGCGCAAATGGAGAAGGACCTGGCGGAGGATCTGCGCCAACAAGGTTACACCGTTACGGGCGGAACTTGACGCAGTCAACAAGCTGGCGCCGCGACATATTTTCGCCGATTTTTTTCGGGCAGAGGAAGCGGGCTGCTTGTAATATTAGATGCATGGCCGATACGGATCATTTCGACGGCAGGAAGTTTTTCAATCCAGGCACCTCAGGCGACAAGACGCTGGGCGAGGTGGTGCGCTGGATCACTTCCGGAGGACGTAAAAAATGGCCACTCCGGATAGAAAATAAAGGACGGCCCCAACCGGCGACCCGTCTCCAAGCCACAGAAGCCGCCGCCACCTTCATCGGCCATTCGAGCTTCCTCTTGCAGCTTCCCGGGCTGAATATTTTGGCTGACCCGGTTTTTTCCGAGCGGGCGAGTCCGGTTTCATGGGCCGGGCCGGTCCGTGTCCGACCGCCGGGGCTGGCTTTCCAAGATCTGCCCGCCATACAAATGGTCTTCGTCAGTCACAATCATTATGACCACATGGACCTGCGGACGTTGGATAAGCTGAGGCAGACTTTCGATCCGTTGTTCGTCACGCCGGTAGAAAATGGCCGAACGCTCCGCAGCAAGGGGATCACGAAAATCATCGAACTTGATTGGTGGCAATCGCACCGTGTGAAAGGCGGGATTACTCTCACGCTCACACCGGCACAGCATTTTTCCAGCCGCAGTTTGTGCGACCGAAACCGGGCTTTGTGGGGCGGCTTTTTCGTTGCCACCGATCAAATGAAAATCTATTTCGCCGGGGATTCGGGCTACGCGGAGCATTTCATAGAAATCGAGAAACGCCTCGGCCGGCCGGACCTGGCCCTGCTTCCGATCGGCGCTTACGAGCCGCGGTGGTTTATGCAGGCCAACCATATGAACCCGGAGGAAGCCGTCCGGGCACACCTTGAGCTCGGCGCGCGCCAGAGCATCGGCATGCATTTCGGCACGTTCCAATTGACCCATGAAGGCATTGACGAGCCGGTGGAGGCGCTAAAAAGCAGTTTGGCGGCCTGCAAGGTGAAGCCGGAACATTTCCGGGTCCTCGAGTGTGGTGAGACGCTGCTGGTGAAGAGCCGGGAAGCGTGAGCCTGAGCGAATGCCGGCCAGAGCGCTAGGCCGCCTGCCAATCCAATACCTTGAGCTGGATCGTGCGCCGATTGTTGTACTCGTTGATCTGTGGAACGAAGGCCAGATCAAATTGTGCCACCGGCAACGTTGCTTCCTTGCCGGCGCCCCACCAGACTGCCTCGTGAGTCGTGGAGCCGTCGGTGATCCAAAGTTTGACGTGTTGCTTTTCCGCCCCCATGCGTTGCAGCGGCCGCGCCTGGGTCACCTTGCGCACCACAAACTGAAATGAAGGGTTCCCCTGCCCCATCGGTTTTAGACGGTCCAGTTCTTCCAACCCAGCCAGGGTGATTTCGCGCATGGAAACCTCGGCGTCGAGACGCAATACCGGTTGGAGGTGCTCGGGCTTGAGAGCGCGACGAGCCAGCTCATTCAGGCGCAGCCGGAATGCTTCCAGATTTTCCGACTGAATGGTGAGCCCCGCCGCCATTGCATGACCACCATGTCGCACCAGCAGATCATCGCACTCGCGCAAGGCCGCGGCGAGGTCGAACCCGGCGATGCTCCGGCCGGAACCGCGCCATGCCGCGCCTTCGCCTCCAACGATGATGGTGGGCCGATAGAACTGCTGGAGCACGCGGGAAGCCACGATGCCCACCACGCCGACGTGCCAGAGCAATTGACCTTCAACGATCACGAAATCTGTTTGAGGATCGAACCTGGCCTTTACCGCGCCGATTGCTTCCGCTGCGATGCTGCGCTCGATTTTCTGCCGTTCGCGGTTGCGGAGGTCGAGATTCGCGGCGATGGGTTCGGCGGTGGCCAAATCCAGGGCCATAAGCAGGTGCAAGGCTTCCTCGGCATTTTCGATCCGCCCCGCGGCGTTCAGGCGGGGGGCGAGTTGGAAGCCGACCTCGTACACGCCCGGGAGGCCGGTGACTTGGGCTACTTGCTTGAGTGCCACCAGGCCGGGACGCCGGGTCGTGTGTAATCGCTCCAAGCCCATCGAGACCAGAATGCGATTCTCCCCGGTGAGCGGCACCAGGTCAGCGATGGTGCCCAGCGCCACCAGATCGAGCAACGGCCGCAAATCAAACGTTTTGGCCGCCTCCAACCCGGTGTCACGCCCCCGCTTTACTAGGGCATGGGCCAATTTGAAGGCCAAGCCCGCCGAACAAAGTTCCCGGAACAGCGGAGCCGAATTGCGGAGGTCCGGGCTGGTTTCCAATTGCGGGTTGACGAGCGCGATGGCGGCCGGGGCGGGATTCGAGGTTTGGTGATGGTCGAGCACCAAAACATCCACGCCTTTTTGGCGCAACCAGTCGATGCTGGCAACGGCGGTTGAGCCACAATCCACGGCCAACAGAAGCGTGGTCGGGAACTTCCGCAGACAATTCTCCACCCCGTCCTGGCTGAGGCCGTAGCCCTCGTCCATCCGGTGCGGCAGATAAAAATTCACCTGCCACCCGAGGGCGCGCAGGGTTTCCACCAGCAACGCCGTGGAGGTGACGCCATCCACATCGTAATCGCCGAAGACGACCAGCGACTCGCACTGCTCGCGAGCCCGGAACAAGCGGTCCACTGCGACGCTCATGTTCGGCAGCAGGAACGGATCAGCCAGTTGCTTCAGGCGGGGTTCGAGGAAGGCAGCGATCGATTCAGGTTCGCTGAGTCCGCGGTTGAGGAGACATTGCGCGAGCAGCGGGGAGAGCTTCAGGGTGGCGGCCAGTTGGCCGGCGAGCAGCGGTTGGGCGGGAGCCAGCGACCAGCGGAATTTCATGGCTGGTCGGAGTTGCCGGCCCGAGCGCTGGCATCCTTTTCACGCCTTGAGGCAATGATCGAGGCCAGAATGGCGCCCGCGATGATGCTGACGACCACCGCAAGCGAACTGCTATCCGGGATGTCGTATTGGAACCAGAGGGGCGGATGCCGTTCATGCGGATCGATCATCATTTTTAAGCCGATGAAAACCAGAACCACGGACAAGCCAATTTTTAAATAGCGGAACAAGCCGATGGCGCCGGCGAGCACGAAGTAGAGGGAGCGCAGGCCGAGGATGGCAAAAACATTGGAGGTGAACACAATGAACGGCTTTCGGGTCACGCCGAAAATGGCCGGGATGGAATCGACGGCGAAAATCAGATCCGTGGTTTCCACCATGACCAGCACCAGGACCAAAGGCGTCAACATTGGGCGGGCGACAGTGTGTCCGCCGGATGGCACCCCGGAGTGGGGGAGAAAGTTCTGGCCGTCAAACTGGGCGGAAA
>JAQGOT010000592.1 GCA_028293465.1 Pedosphaera sp.
AGAAGAGTTGTTCAACTCCCGGCAGATGCTCCGGCTGGTGCTCGACACCATTCCGCAACGGGTCTTCTGGAAGAATCGAAACTCGGTTTACGTCGGGTGCAACAAACCGACGGCCCAGGACTGCGGCTACTTCGATCCCAACGAAATTGTCGGCAAGACCGATTACGAGACCGCCTCGGCAGCCACGGCGGAGATCTACCGTGCCGATGACCGGCGGGTGATGGAAACCGGCGAGGTCAGGATCAACTACGAAGAATCTCAAATCAAGCCGGATGGCACCCAGGGCTGGTTGACGACCAGCAAGGTGCCGTTGCGTGATCAAGAGGGCCATGTCATCGGTGTTTTGGGCACTTACGAGGACATCAGCGTGCGCAAACAGGCCGAGGAGGTGTTGAGGCGGGATCGTGATCATCTCGAGGAACTGGTGAGAGCAAGGACGGCCGAGTTAATCGTGGCCAAGGAACGAGCCGAGGTGGCGAACGAGGCCAAGAGCGCGTTCCTGGCCAAGATGAGCCATGACTTGCGCACGCCGCTGAACGCCATCCTGGGTTACGCCCAGATATTCCAAAGGCGGAATTTGAGCGGCGAGGTGATCAACGGGTTGAAAACCATTCAGCAGAGCGGTGAACACCTGTTGACGCTCATCAACGACATTCTCAACCTCTCCAAAATTGAGGCCGGTAAAATGGAACTTTGTCCTGCTCGCATCCAATTTCCTGCTTTCCTGGAGGATATTGCCGGAAGCATCCGTTCGCGGGCCGAAGGCAGGCAGCTTTTCTTCATTTTCGAGAGGCCAACCACGCTTCCCGGCAGTGTGGAGGTGGATCAGACGCGACTGCGTCAGGTCTTGCTCAACCTGTTGGATAATGCCGTGAAGTTTACCGAGGCAGGTGGCATCGTTTTTCGCGTATCGCGAATGAATACAGTAGAATCGGCAATAAGGCAGCAACCCGACACCCAGGCATGGCTGCGGTTTGAGGTTGAAGATACCGGGATTGGCATCGCAGCCGATCAGTTGGAGCGCATCTTTCTGCCTTTTGAGCAGGCCTGCGGGGCGACGCGATGCATCGAAGGCACGGGCCTGGGATTGGCCATCAGCCGTCAATTGGTGCAACTCATGGGAGGCAAGCTGCAGGTCCGGAGCGAGCCGGAACGAGGCAGCCGGTTCTGGTTTGAAATTGCGCTGCCGATAAAGGAGGTGGTGGCAGAAGCCAGCCGGTTCCCGCGCGGCCTTATCGTGGGTTATCGAGGCCCGAGACGCAGGGTCCTGGTGGTGGACGACACCCATTCAAACCGGGAGGTGATGTTTGAGTTCCTGCAAGGAGTGGGGTTCGAGGTGGCGGAAGCCAAAGACGGTCAGGAAGCCATTCGGCTGGCACAGCAGATACGACCTGATCTGATCCTGATGGATCTCTATTTGCCGGTCATGAATGGCTTTGAAGCCGCAACGCAAATCCGGCAGACTCCCGAACTGCGGGAGGTCCGCATCATTGCCGCATCCGCCAGTGTTTCCGAAGAGGACCAGTCCCAAAGCCGACAGGCAGGCTATGATGCTTTTTTGCCCAAGCCCGTCAGTTGGCCAAAGCTCTCTGCGCTGCTGGAGAAACAGCTCAAGCTGGAGTGGGAATACAAAGATTCGGGTGAGCAAGCCAGCACAGCCGCCCAGGCAAACGCAGGCGAAACCACCCGCCTCGTGCCGCCGCCAAGCGAGGAACTGACGGTGTTGCTTGAATTGGCCCGAATGGGTGATTTGTCAGCCATCCAGGACCGAGCGAAGCACATCAAGACCCTGGGCGAAGGGTGCGTCCCTTTCGCCGATAAGCTTTCCGGGCTGGCCCAAAGCTTTGAGGAACAGGACATCCTGAATTGGATTCAAACATGCCTGGAGGAGAAACGATGATCACACCCACAACTTCAGAGCCGCTGACTCTGCCGCAGTCTCACGCGCCCACCATTCTGGCAGTGGATGACGATCCGGCAAATTTGAGCCTCCTATCGGATTATCTCCAGGAGTTTGGATTCAGGGTGATTGTGGCCCGGGATGGGGAGAGCGCGTTGGAGAAAGCCCAATATGGCCGGCCCGACTTGATTTTGTTGGATCTGGTGATGCCGAAGGTGGACGGGTTTGAGACGTGCCGCCGACTAAAAGCAAAGGAGGCTCTGCGGGATACGCCGGTTATTTTCATGACCGGCCTGACTGACACGAAGGATAAGGTGAACGGGTTTCAGGCGGGGGGTGTGGATTACATCACCAAACCATTTCAATACGAGGAAGTCTTGGCGCGGATACACACGCATATGGGCCTGCACCTGGCACAAAAGCAACTCGAGGTGCAAAATACGCAGTTGCAGCAGCAAATTTCGGAGCGCGAGCGGGCGGAAGAAGAATTGCGACTTAAGACTGCGTTCCTTGAGGCCCTGGTGCACCGTTCTTCCATCGACGGAATCCTGGTCGTTGACAGCCAGGGAAGGAAGATCCTCCAAAACGAGCGGATGGCGGAGCTGTGGGAAATCCCTCCCTCCGTCGCCAATGACCGAAATGATGAGAGGCAGCTTCAATTTGTTATGGAACGGGTGAAGCATCCGGAACAGTTCAGGGAAGGGGTCACCTACCTCAATTCCCACCCGGACAAGATCAGCCGTGACGAAATCGAGTTAAAAAACGGAACCGTGTTGGACCGATACTCGTCGCCCGTGATTGACAAAAACGGAAAACATTACGGTCGAATCTGGACATTCCGCGACATCACCGAACGGAAGCGGGCAGAGGAGGCGTTAAGAAAGGCCCATGCCAGCCTGGAACAACGAGTGGAGGAGCGCACGGCCGAGCTCAAAACCGCCAATGAACAATTGAAGCAGACCAACCGCCTGCTCCGTATCCTTAGCGAATGCAATCAACAGGTGGTACGTGCCACGGAGGAGAGCGAACTGTTGCGTGAAATCTGCGGCATCATCGTAGGTCCGGGAGGTTATCCGTCGGTTTGGATTGGTTTTGCCGAGGAAAATCCCGGCCGGACGGTGCATCCGGTGGCCCAGAGAGGGTTTGAGGACGGCTATCTGGACACCCTCAGAATTACATGGGCTGATACCGCGTTGGGCCGGGGACCCGCCGGGTCGGCAATTCGTTCGGGCAGGCCCTGCGTTGTCAAAGATATCCAGACGACCGTTGACTTCGCACCCTGGAGAGAGGACGTGACCCGACGCGGTTGCGCCTCGGCCATCGGGTTGCCGCTACGGGGCGGCAACGGACGGGCATTTGGCGCTTTGATCATCTATGCCAAAACGCCGGATGCGTTCCATGCCAGGGAAGTGGACGCGTTAATGGAACTGGCCGGCGATCTGGCGTATGGCATTCTGTCATTGCGGGCACGGGCGGAACAGCGGCGGGCGGAAGAACAAGTGCGTCGTCTGGCGGAACTCCAAAGCGCCATTCTCAACAACACCGCGTACACGGTGATCTCAACCGACGGGAAGGGCATCATTACCAGCATCAACCCCGCGGGCGAGCGAGCGCTGGGCTACACCGCCAGGGAATGCATCGGCACGTTGATGTCCACTCGTTTCCACGATCCTGATGAGATGGCCGAACGCGCCAGAATTTTTTCAGAGCAACTGGGCGTTCCGATTCAGCCGGGGTTTGAAGTCTTTGTCGCCCGGGCGCGGCGCGACCTGCCCAATGAATATGAGTGGACTTATTTACGCAAGGATGGCTCACGTTTTCCGGTCCTGTTGTCGGTGACGGCTTTGCGTGACGCGCAAGGAAGCATCATTGGTTTCCTCGGCATTGCCAATGACATCACGGACCGCAAGCGGGCCGAAGCAGAAATTCGCCAACTAAACAGCGACCTGGAGAAGCGCGTGGTGGAACGCACCGCCGAGCTGGCCGCAGCCAATCGGGAGTTGGAGACGTTCAGCTATTCGGTGTCCCATGACTTGCGGTCACCGCTGCGCGTCCTCAGCGGTTTTGGCAAGCTGTTGCAGGAGGAGTATTCGGCCCAACTCAACCTCGAAGCCCGGGAGTACCTCGACCATATCTGCAAGTCCGCTGAACGCATGGACCAGCTGATCCAAGGCCTGCTGAATCTCTCCCACATCACCCGGGCCCACCTCCGCCATGAACCGGTCAAGTTGAGCACCATGGCGCGCACCATTGCCGGCGAGTTGCACAAGGCCGAACCGCAGCGGGTGGTTGAATTTGTGATCGCCCCCGAACTCACAGCGGAGGGAGACCCGGAGCTGCTGCGATCAGTTTTGCAAAATCTGCTGGGCAATGCCTGGAAGTACACCGGCAAACATCCGCAAGCGAGGATTGAATTCGGCGTCGACAAATCCGGCGCAGAAACAAGATTTTACGTGCGCGATGATGGCGCCGGCTTTGACCCAGGTGATGCCGGGAAACTCTTCAGCACTTTCCAACGCCTGCATAAGGCGGACGAATTTCCGGGCGCTGGCATAGGCCTGGCCACCGTGCAACGGATTATCGAGCGGCACGGCGGGCGCATTTGGGCCGAAGCCGCAGTGGAAAAGGGAGCAACGTTCCATTTCACGATCCCCGCGCAGGAGCGCGAGTTTGAACGTGCCAGCACCGCCGAACGGAGCCGGCGCGGCTGAGCATGGGCTCACGAAGCAGCGGGAATCTCGACCGTCCAGTTGTCGGGGGACGACTTGGCGATCCAGAACGATTCGGCCACGCCCACCAGCGGGGGGTTGGCCGCCCACGTTTGGGAGTCGTAGGGATAGAGCACGTACTTCTGCTGGTCGC
>JAQGOT010000598.1 GCA_028293465.1 Pedosphaera sp.
CTGCTCAATTATCTTGATCGGTTGATGCTCGCGACGATGCGTGATCCGATCAAGGCGGCCATACCCATGACCGACGCGCAATTCGGACTGTTGACGTCGGTGTTCCTCTGGGTGTATGGCGGGTTAAGTCCGCTCGGCGGATTTCTGGCGGATAGATTCAGTCGGAGCAAGGTCATCATGGTCAGCCTGCTGGTCTGGTCGGCGGTGACCTGGCTGACCGGACACGTGAAGACGTTTGAGCAATTGCTCTGCACGCGCGCGCTCATGGGAGTCAGCGAGGCTTGTTACATCCCGGCAGCACTGGCATTGATCGCCGATTTTCATCGCGGTTCAACGCGTTCGCTGGCGACGGGCCTGCACATGAGCGGGGTTTACGTCGGGGCGGCGTTGGGCGGAGTGGGAGGGTATATCGCGGAGTGTTATGGCTGGCGCACCGGTTTTTCGCTGTTTGGCGCGTTTGGCGTTGGTTATGCGGTTGTCTTGATTTTTTGTTTGCGGGATGCTCCGCCGGAAGGAGCAAAGATTGCGGATCAGGCTGTGCCGGCCAAAGATGTGAAAATTGTTGCCGCGCTGGCGGCTTTGTTCGGGGTGGCCGGTTTTTGGATTCTCCTCGGGCTGAATGCGCTGGTGGGGGTGGCGAATTGGGGCATCAACGGCTGGCTGCCGACTTATCTCAAAGAGCATTTTCATCTGGGCTTGGGTGCGGCGGGATTATCGGCGACCGGTTACATCCAAATTGCGTCGTTCCTGGGCGTGCTCGGCGGCGGTGCGTGGGCGGACCGATGGAGCCGGAGCAATCCACGCGGGCGGGCGCTCGTGCCGGCGATCGGTTATTGCGTTGCGGGACCGTGCCTGTTTCTGAGCGCGATGGCGGGGACGTTGCCGTTGGCCGTGGCGGGACTGGTGGTGTTTGGCTTGGGGCGCGGCTTTTTTGATGCGAACCATATGCCGATCCTGCGTCAATTGGCGGATGAACGATACAGCGCCACCGGTTATGGCCTGCTGAACTTTGTCAGTTGCGCGGCGGGCGGGGTGATGATTTACGTCGGCGGCATGATCAAGGATTCACGAGTGGATTTGAGCGTGGTATTTCAGTTCGCCGCGTTCGGCCTGTTTATTGCCGGGCTGATGTTATTCTTGATCAAGTCCCGACGGGCACTTGTCTGATCAGGGCGGGCAGGGTTATCTTGGCCGCAGCCATGCCCCAGCTTATACCAAAGCGGATTTCGCTCGTCACCCAGGTGGCCGATGCCATTCGCGATGGCATGGTCAGCGGCGTCTGGACCGGCTGGCTGCCGGGCGAAAGGGTTTTGTGCGAACGGTTGCAGGTCAGCCGTCCGACCTTGCGCGTGGCGCTGCAAAAGCTCCAAAAGGAAGGCTGGTTGAGCGTGGACAGCAATCGCCGCCGGCGCATTCTTCGTCGCGCGGATACCCGCCGGCAGGCTTCCAACGTGGTGGGATTGCTGACTCCCTTGCCGCTGTATGCGGTGCCGCCGTTGACGCTGTTTTGGATTGATGAATTGCGCGACCATTTGATCGAGGCCGGGTATCGCCTGGAAATTCATCATGGCGAGCGTTTCTACCGCGAAAACCCAAAAACATCGCTCGCCCCCCTGGTGCAACAAACGCGCGCCGCGGGTTGGGTGTTGTGGTTATCCACCGCGCGCGTGCAGCGTTGGTTTTCCGAACAAAACGTTCCCTGCCTCGTGATGGGTTCGTGTCATGAAGGAATTGCGTTGCCTTCCCTGGATTTGGATCAACGGGGGGTGTGCCGTCATGCGGTGGCCCAATTTCTGGCGAAGGGACATGAGCGGATCGCGTTCATCATTCATACCGGTGGCTTTGCGGGTGACCTGGAAAGTGTGCATGGGGTGCAGGAGGCGCATGCCCAGTTTGGCGGTTCATCGCCACCTCCGGAAATCGTCTGGCACGATGGTTCTCCCGAAGGAATCATCCATCGCCTGAATGCGCTGTTCCGCGGGCCGCATCCGCCGACGGCCTTTCTGGTGGCGCGCTCGGCCACGGTGCTGACGGTGCTGGGTTATCTGCTGACGAGGGGATTGAAATTTCCACAGGATACACTGCTCATTTCGCGCGATCATGATCCATTTCTGGAACACATGGTGCCGACCGTGGCGCGCTATGCCTTGAATCCCCGGCACTATGCCAAGGTGGCCTCCCGCATCGTCATTCAACTGGCGGCGGGGGAATCTTTGCTGCAAAGGGAAATCCGGCTGACACCGGAGCTGATCAAGGGCGAAACTTTCCGCTGAGGTCTGCCAACGGGCGTGTGGTAAAAGAACAACAGCGGGCGCTGGCCCAACAAACATGGGGTTTTCGTCCCGGTTTGGTAATATAAACTGACCACCGTTTGCCGTTTGAAGGTCATGCGTCGGCAGCCTACCGTAAGACCGTCCCACAGTTATGAAAACGGCAACATCTCTACCCGACCTGTCGTCAGGCAACCGCGACCGGGGCGGGCGGCCTGGCTTGGGCAAAACGGTGAGATCGACGTGTAAACGCGATTGGCAAACTATTATGAAACTGAATCACAAACGGGCATTCGGGATGATTTTAAGCCTCTGGGTCGCCGGGGCGGCGCACGCGCAGGTCATTGGCTATTGGAATTTTGAGGAAAAGCTCCCCGGCAACGCAGCGGACATCACGACCAACGCGATCGCCGACATCAGCGGCAATTTCCATCCCGGCACGATCAGCGACACGGGGGTTTTTTACGCGGCGGGCAATACCAATTACGCCGGCGCTTCGGCGCTGGAGTTTACGTCGGCGCCCAATCATGTGGCGGTGCCCGATCCCACCGGGGTTTTTAACTTCTCCTCCGCGCAAAGCGTCACGGTCGAGGCCATGATCAAGACCGTGACCATCGGCCAGGACGGCGTTGGCGCGCTGGTCTGCAAGCAAGGGGCCAGCCCGGGCGAATGGTGGTGGCGCATCAATGCGACCGGAACGCAGCAGTTTTTTGTGGATGACGGCACCGGGAGCAGAAACGTAAGCGGGACGAAGAAATTGAATGATGGCCGGTGGCATCATGTGGCGGCGGTTTTTGACGCGACCGCGCAGCAGTTGCGGGTGTACGTGGATTATATTCAGGACGGCCCGACGGTGACCACGACTTACAGCTCAGGAGCTCCGATTGGCAACGCCAAGGATTTGTGGATCGGCGCATTTCAGACGGGCAACCGGGAGTTCGCGGGGGACATTGACTTTGTGCGCATTTCTGCCAGCGCCTTGGCGCCTGCGGATTTTGTCCAACCACAGACTTATATCACGGGGGTGGTTCCGCAGTCCGGCTCCGGCTTCCTGTCGGTCACCAACGCGGCCGGCTTTGAAGTCAAGTCGCCGGCGGTTGGCGTGCTGACGAATAACATCCATGTGGTTTCAAACGGCATTGATATCTCCGGTCAGTTGCTCTTCTCCGGAAATGCCAATGACTGGCTGGTTTCGCTTCCGGCACTG
>JAQGOT010000600.1 GCA_028293465.1 Pedosphaera sp.
ATCGGATTATCATTTTCGCAAGCTTGCGCTGGAACAAGGCCCGACAGCCACCGGCTTCTCAGACCATACGTTGGAGGCCGGGCTCGACGGATTTTTCAAGGAAGTCACGGCTGAAAACCTGCAAGCCTTGCTGGTACAGGAACTCGGCCACGGGCATCGGATGGATGCGCCCAGCGCCACCAGCCAGGAGCAAAAAACCCGACGCGCGGCGATCGCCAATGGCCCGGAGTTCATCGCCCACATCGCCGCCGGACGGATTCCCAATCCGGGATTCATGAACATCATTTTGGGTGTTTTGACGCGTTCCGCGCAATTCATGAAATGCCCGAGTGGCGCGGCTTTCCTGCCCCGTTTGTTCGCCCACTCGCTTTACGACGCAGACCCCAAACTGGGCGCCTGTCTGGAGGTCGCTGAATGGCGTGGCGGTACCGGTCACTTGGAAACCTCGCTTTTCCAACAGGCCGATTGCGTCACGACGACCGGTAGTGACGAAACCCTCGCCGCGATCCGCCGGCAGGTTCCCCTGAAAACACGTTTTCTCGCCTACGGCCATCGCGTGAGCTTTGCGTACGTGACCCAGGAAGCGCTGTCCGGTTTCAGCCCCAAGAAACTGGTCGCCCGCGCCGCGGCGGATGTTGCGGCCTGGAATCAACTCGGCTGTCTCTCACCCCATGTGATCTACGTCGAGAACGGTGCCGCGGCCTCTCCCGAGTATTTCGCCGAATTGCTCGCGGAGGAAATGGCCCGGCGTGAGCAAGCGGAACCGCGCGGCGAGCTGTCGATGGAATCGGCCGCGGTGATTGCCTCGAAACGCGCCTTTTACGAAATCCGCGCGGCACACTCGCCCGATACGCGCCATTGGTGCAGCGAAAATTCCACTGCCTGGACGGTGATTTACGAGGCCGATCCGCGTTTCCAACTCTCCTGCCTGCACCGGTTTATTTACGTGAAGGCTGTCGCTAACCTCACCGAGGCGTTGCAAAATGCGGACAGTGTCCGGGGGAGCGTTTCCACCGTGGGCTTGGCGGCCACTGAGGAGAAATCGGCGGAATTGGTTACTCAATTATCCCGCTGGGGCGTGACGCGCGTCTGTCCGCTGGGACGGATGCAAACCCCTCCGCTCACCTGGCGGCATGATGGACGCCCGTCCCTCGGTGACCTGGTCACCTGGACGGACTGGGAACAATGAGCCCGCCAGACTGGATAAATGGAAAGGAGTCGCAAAGCGCAAGCTTTAGCGGTTCCCCTGGTTACCAATTGATTTTATGAGAATGGAATTACGCAAAACGTTTCAATTTGAGGCTGCGCATCTGTTGCCGCACCTGCCCAAGGCGCACAAATGCCGACGGCTCCATGGACACAGTTTTAAGGCCGAGATTGTGGTCGCCGGAGAGTGCGATCCCAAGCTCGGCTGGGTCATGGATTACGCCAAAATTTCGGAGGCCTTCAAACCTCTCTGGGAAAAGCTGGATCATCATTACCTGAATGAGATTTCTGGTTTAGATAATCCCACGAGTGAAAATGTAGCCGCCTGGATCTGGCGGCGCTTGAAACCACGGCTGCCGGAGTTGACGGAGGTCGTCGTAGCCGAGACCTGCACCGCCAAGTGTGTTTACCGCGGCGAGTAAGGGGGGCGGTTCGCGGGGAGGCAGGTTCTCTCCCCACCGCCGCCCCGAGCACCAGCCGGGGAAGGATGGAGCGTCGTCAGGTTCATGGAAACCGCCAATGGGTGCAATGCGGGCAGGAGCTATCGATTGAAGCGGCCCAAGCAGTGAGTCCTTTAGGGCTTACGGAAATTCAATGAGCCGGAAGAAGTGCTGTCCGGCGCTCATGCTGTTGGTGTAGGATGTCGAACTGGTGGCGGCGACATTGGTGCTGAGGGATACCCAACTCGTCGCCGAGGCCACATTGGTGGTGGTTTGCAACACGTTTGTCCTGCCGGCGACCAAGCCGGTGGCGCTGAACCGGAACTTGCCAGCGGCGATGCCTGCGCTCGTCAGGGTTATCGGCTAAGAATTCTGCACGGTGATGGTGATAGAATTGGTGGCGGTGGCGCCCGCAACATCATAGGCGATGACACTCAACGTATGGCTCCCCGCGGCCAAATTGGCCACCGCCGTGGTAAAGGGAGCGCCGAAAAAGACGTCGTCAACAAGGTTTGTGTCCACGTAGAATTCGACATCAGACAACCCATCAGAATCCGAATCGGAGGCGTTGGCTCCGAAAGTGAAGGAGGCTGGGGCCGTGAAAACAGCCTGGTTCGCGGGATTGGTGATCGTCACCGAAGGCGGAGTATTAACGGCCACAATTACGGTTCCAAAGTCTCCGTAGTCGTCGTAATAGCGGTAGACTCCTGGTTGGGTGAACAAAATCCCATTGTTACCCCCGGTATCGGCTGACCAGGTCGCGGGAGGTTCGCCGAAGATAATATAGCCCCCGTCATCAACGTCGATCCAGAACACGGCCTCGCCGGCCACGATGTTCACCGGGTCTGGCGAAAATCCGCCGAAGCTGACTGAGACGAAAGCGTCCGCCCTGGCACGCAGACCACCACACAACATGGCGAGCAGACCAACAACGAAGTAAATATTCCTCCAGCAGCTTCCTTGATTCATTCGGGGCATTGTGCGCACCCGACGACATATGTCAACCGGAATCAGCCAGCACTAAAGATTCTCCGCGAGGTGCAGGACAAAATTCTGCGCTCGATCATTGGGAAGGGCGAGCCGGAACAGCCCGCTAACCAAACGGGTCGGTTCTCCCTTTTGACACCTTTCCGGTGTTTCTCATCGCTTTGTTCTGCGGTCGGCGGCGAGCAGGTTGGATAGGTTCGTCCAACTCCCCATCGCCTGTCGCTCCGCCATCGTCCAACGAGCGAACCCTTGGTCCGGGCAGCTACCAGTTGCCGTAATAGTAAACGTAACTGGAAGCCTGGTTCGTTCTCATTTGATTCATCTTCTTCCAAATCACCGAACCGTCGAGATAACCGACATTCCCGCCAACTCCTCCCAACATGGCGGGAGTCCGGCCCGCGACCCCATAGATAAACGAGTTGCCATTGACAATAATGGGTCCGCTGACCTTATGCGGCACAATTTGCAGGCCGTCGGCATTCGCCCAGTGATTGGCGTCGGCCAGGATTGTGTTGGTGCCTGGTTCGGTGGTTTTCTTGGGAGAATTCCACGGGTAGGAGAAGTTGGGAGTGTTGAGAGGCACGGCATCCCCCAGGTATTGGTAGCCGATCAAGAATCCGTAAGCCGCGTTATAACGGTTCAGGACATTCGTGTTGAAGGAAATGTTCGGGCAATCGAGAATTTTCTCGTTGCCGGAGTATTGAACGAGGTTGGTCCAACCGACGTTGGAAATGCGGATGGCATGCCACAGGCCTTGATCTTCACGGCCGGAAGGGACTTTGTCCTGAAAATCATTCGCATACATGTGAATGGCCAGCAGGCACTGGTGCAGGTTGTTCTTGCAGGCGGCGCGCTTCCCTTTCTCCTTGGCGGAGGCGAGTGCGGGCAGCAGCATGGCGGCAAGGATGGCGATGATGGCAATCACCACGAGGAGTTCGATGAGTGTGAAAGCTTGATCGCGTTTCTTGGAGCGTGCCATTTTTCTGCCTGGTGCGTGTGAGCGTTCGTTGCATTTCTGCTCGTCAACCTGCGCCAGAGATAAGCATGATTTTGAATGGGGCCACCGTCAATGAGGCTGAACTTACATGTTCATGTAATCAAAACACAGTTACCGCGGCGTTCATGGCTGATAGACGAGGTTGGTCCCGGTGAAGGGATCCTGCGGGATGGCTTTGAGGTAGGCAGGAACGAGGTCGGCGAGAGTTTGGGGTGGCTGGCCTTTTTCCAGCGCGTAAGCGCGAACCGCGAATGCAACCATGGCCTGTCTTCGGTGGAGCGCGTTGCCTTGCTGCTTTTTGATGAAATCCGATTCCTGTTTCTGAAGGGTTTTACGTTGCCAAAGTGCGTAAATTTTTCCCCGCAAGTCGGTGGTTTTCCGTGACCACGCATGTTCCTGTTGCATGGTTTCTTGCGCTGGCTCAGCCTTGGCATCCAGGATCTCGACTGCCTGGATGACTTCTCGGCATTCCGGCTCGCCGAGCCGGTTGGTCAACGATTCCAGGCGTGATAAGGCGATCCTTTCGCAGGCGATGCCCACAAGTCTTGAAACTATAACCCCGCCCCGGCTGGATTCCTGGCCAAAATGAATTCCGCTCAGATATAATTTGGCGGCCTCGTTCGTGTGGCTCTCCAGTTCAGCCAACCTGCCTTGTGCACACAGGATTACGACCAACTGCTTCATGGAAAGAATGTCTGGCATGCGCCTCGAAAGATAGGCGGGGGAATAATCGTCCGGGACTCGGCATTGCTGGTTTAATCCTGTGCGCACCAATTCCAAGGCCGCTTCATTTTTTGCCACCAGCGCCGCAAGCTCTTCCTTGCCCAAGGATTCGTAATTATAGACCTTCGTCGTCTCCACCAGCATCCGCCCGGCTTTCACGAAATTGTCATAACCGTTCGGATTTGGTAACGGCACGGCCTTTGGGGAGAGACCGCTGATCAGCACCATTGCCACAATCGCCAGATTGCCCGCCACCACCACCAGAATAAAATATTTAAGGAACTTGTGTGCCTTCATCTCACAGCACAGTGGCAAAGCCACTGTTGCCGTCAAGACTGTCGTGCAAAGTAATTCAATCGAATAGCGCATTCACCCGCGACGTCCGAATCATGAGAATAAGATGATCCGTGGTGGCTGGTGCCGGTCGAATTAGATTGGATTTTGGTCCTGGTTGGGGTAGGTAATCGGCAGCACTTACTCAGCGAAAATGAAAGATAAATGGATTTATTCGGTTGCCGGTTTGGCCTTCACTCTCGCCATCCCGCTGGCGAGCACCAGAGCCGAGGAAACGGTTGATTTCAACGCCCAAATCAAGCCGATCCTCGAGTTTAATTGCGTCCGCTGCCATGCGGCCACAGAAAAGGAGAAGCCCAAGGGCGGCCTGCGCTTGGATAACAAAGCCGGTGCTTTCAAAGGCGGTGAAAATGGCGTGGTGATTGTTCCCGGCGATCCGGCCAAAAGCCCGCTCCATACCTCCACCATCCTGCCGAAAGACGATGAAAAGGTGATGCCGCCGAAGGGCGACCTCCTGACCAAAGCGCAGACGGACCTGTTGAAACTCTGGATTGAGCAGGGCGCCAAGTGGCCGGATGAAGTTACCTTGATTGCCCGCAAACTTGAGGCCAAGCCCGCCGGCGACGATGCCGCCATGGTGGCGGAGATTCACCGGCGGATCCTGGCCGGCGGCATCCCGGCCAGTGCGGCGGAGATGAAGGGTTACAACGAGGTGATTTCTGGATGCCAGGTTTCTTTCGATCTGGGGCCCATTCCCGGCGGCACCTTCACCATGGGCAGTCCCGCGACGGAACCCGA
>JAQGOT010000634.1 GCA_028293465.1 Pedosphaera sp.
TAAATAATTTCATGTTGCAATAATTGCCTTGGAACATAATGCGTGATGGAAATTAGGCCAGTCAAATTTGAAGGCGTGCCGCCATGTGGGTCAGGCTTCTAGCCTGACGGTTCGGGTGGCATCCTGCCGCCCGTTCACATCCCCGGCATGGAAGCTACCCTCAAACCGCCAGCGAACGATACCTGGCCCGGACGTTTGAAACCGGGTTATCCGAATCCCGATTTGCCCCCGGCGTGAACCCATTTCCGCTTTGCAGATCCTTCTCAGTTGCCTACTCTGGTCCCCATGAGCACAAGCGCCTCTTGCGTCCGAGCATTCCCGCGTTTGGATCGGCGAGCCATGCTTGCCTTGGTACTACTCCTTTTCATCTCCCGCTCGCTGTCGGCTGCGGGTTACCCCGCGCCCGAACCCGGAGATTTTGTCATTCGAGATTTTCATTTCCAGAGCGGGGAGGTCTTGCCGGAACTCACAATTCATTACCGTACGCTGGGCAAACCCCGGCTTGATGCGCAAGGCGTGGTCCGCAACGCGGTGCTGATTCTCCACGGCACGACTGGAAATGGCTCCAACTTCCTCCGCCCCGAATTTGCCGGCGAGTTATTCGGTGAGGGACAACTCCTCGATGCAACGCGGTATTTTCTCATCTTGCCGGACGCCATCGGCCACGGCCAATCGAGCAAGCCGAGTGACGGCCTGCGCGCCCGGTTTCCCCGCTACGGCTACCGGGACATGATCGAAGCCCAGCATCGGCTCGTGACCGAGGGTTTGAAGGTGAATCATCTCCGGTTGGTGATGGGCACCTCGATGGGCGGCATGCACACTTGGCTTTGGGGCGAAACCCACCCGGAGTTGATGGATGCGCTTTTGCCCCTGGCCAGTTTGCCGACCCAGATTTCGGGACGGAACCGGGTGTGGCGCCGCCTGATCATGGATGCCATTCGGAACGATCCCCAATGGTTGAACGGCGATTACCATGCCCAGCCCCAAGGGCTTCAAATCGCAGCGGAGGTGCTTTACTTCATGGGCAATAATCCGGTCCAGCGCCAGCAGGATGCGCCCACGCTCGCCCAAGCCGACAAACTTCTCGACAGCAACATCACCAACGCGATGCAGCATCTCGACGCGAACAACGTCTTGTACGCGCTGGAAAGCTCGCGCGATTATGATCCCGGCCCCGGCCTGGAAAAAATCCACGCGCAACTGCTGGCGATCAACTTCGCGGATGATCTGATCAACCCTCCCGAATTGGGGATCCTGGAACGCGAGATCACCAAGGTGAAGCAAGGAAAAGCGATCGTCCTACCGATGAGCGACCAAACGCGGGGGCACGGCACCCATACCTTGGCTGCTGTCTGGAAAACGCATCTGGCCGAGTTGTTAAGGAAAACGGAGCAATAACACCGAATTCCCCCGCGGTGGAACCGCTCTCCATCGGGTCGATTCCGGATGCCAAACGCTCCTCTTGCCTGGGCGTAACTCGTCGCGAAAAAGCTCGCTTTTTTCCCTCAAGCATTTACTTTCTCCCGCGTCACCACACTTGCGGTTGGCCATCATTACCTCCTACGCGGCCGGAAATATGAAAATTGTAACCTTTGCCTTCGTCTTTGCATTTTTGTTGTCCACGGTTCGGGCTGATGTGGCCGTGCTCACCCAACACAATGATCTCAATCGTACCGGAGCCAATCTCTCCGAAACGATTCTAAATACGCAGAACGTCAACACCAACCAGTTTGGCTTGGTTTATACGCGCACGGTGGATGATCAAATCTACGCCCAACCCTTGGTCATGACCAATGTGAGCCTCCCTGGGAAGGGCGTTCATAACCTGCTCATCGTCGCCACGGTTAATGACACAGTTTACGCTTTCGATGCGGACAATCCCGCAGTCACCAACGCTTATTGGACCAATAGCTTCCTGGGACCGAACGTCGTCCCGCCCACAGCCACGGATCTCCTGGCCAGCCCGTGCGGCAGCTTTTTTAACATCAGCGGCAAGTTCGGCATTATCGGCACGCCGGTCATTGATCCCGTGGCCGGAACAATCTATGTCGTCGGTCGCACCAAGGAAAACGGCACGAACTTCGTCCAGCGGCTTCATGCGTTGAACATCACCAACGGGGTCGAACGGGTCAACAGCCCCGTCCTCATCGCGGCCACCTGCCCCGGGACCGGCACCGGCAGCATTGGAGGCGTGCTGACGTTCGACTCATTTCGTCAAAACCAGCGTCCCGGTTTGGCCTTGGTGGGTGGCATTGTCTATATCGCCTGGACCTCGCACTGTGATTGGGATCCTTACCACGGTTGGCTCATCGGTTATGACGCCACTACATTGCAGCGCGCGGTCGTATATAACACCTCGCCCAACGGCGCGGAGGCTGGCATCTGGATGAGTGGCCAGGCGCCGGCGGCGGACACCAACGGCAATCTCTATATTTCCGTTGGCAACGGCACGGTGGGAATTCCCGGCAACCCGCGCGATATGACCAATCGTGGGGAGAGCTTCCTCAAGCTCACCCGCAACGGGACCAATTTGAATGTCGCCAGTTGGTTCACCCCTTACAACTGGTCGTATCTTGAAGCCAACGACCTTGATCTTGGCTCGGCGGGCATCCTGCTGATTCCCGGCACTTCCCTGGCCTTTTCCGGGGGCAAACAGGGCAAGGTCTATTTGGTGAATCGCGACAATATGGGCGGCCTCAGTGGTTCCGCGTCGGTCGATACCAACATCGTGCAGAGCTTCCAGGTCACGGCCCTCAGCGGGGCCAACAACCTCCACGGCTCACCCGTTTGGTGGGATGCTGCCGACGGTTCCTACGCTTACATCCAAGGGGAGTCTGATAACCTGCGGCAGTATAAGTTCAATCGCACCAATGGAATGTTTTCGTTGCCGAATTATGCGCAAAGTCCGACCACGGCACCGGCGGGTGGCATGCCCGGCGGGATTCTAGCCTTGTCAGGCAACGGCACGAATGCCGGTAGCGGGATCGTGTGGGCCTCACACCCTTTCAGCGGTGATGCGAACGGGCAGGTGCGCCCGGGGGTCCTGCGCGCTTACAATGCGCAGAATGTCGGCATTGAACTGTGGAACTCCGAGCGTCTGAGTTCACGCGATTCGGTTGGCAGTTTCGCCAAATACTGCCCGCCGACGGTGGCGAACGGGAAGGTCTATCTGGCCACCTTCTCGAACCGGCTGAACGTTTACGGTTTGCTGCCAAGTCCCACACTGGATGTGGTGAGATCGGGCACAAATGTGTTTCTCGCCTGGCCGACGAATGGTTTTCCCGGATTCAAGCTGCAAACGAACGCCAACGTCCGCTCGGCCAGTTGGTCGAACGACACGCACGCCATCGTGGTGACGAACGGAACTTTTAGAGTAACCATTCCGGTCGCCACTAATACGACGTTTTATCGGTTGATCCGTTAGCCGGGAGTCGAGGCGGAGGACTGGCATTCGTCGCCGGGCACCAGGACACAAGGGAGATCTGAGCCGCGGATGGAAGAATTCACCCTGGCAGCGCAGGGCCAGACAAGATTTTTGCGAAAGCGGACTTGCCAACCACCCGTCCTGAGGCTTACTTTGCCGGTTTGATTTAACGCCAAAAGCATGAACGTGGACCTGTTAGCCAAAGCCAAGTCGCTCGGATTCTCCGACCGCCAGATTGCCCATCTCACCGGCCGCACGGAGGATGATGTCCGCGCCGAGCGCAAGCGGATCGGGCTGGTTCCCAGTT
>JAQGOT010000688.1 GCA_028293465.1 Pedosphaera sp.
GGCCCAGGACGGGGAGCGACGGAGAAACAGGCACCAGACCATGGGAATCGACAAGGGCACCGCCAGCATCGCCCCGATGTTGATCATCGCTTCAAACAGCCCCACCCCTTTGGAGCGTGCGAAGTAAAGGGCGACGCCCACGACCGCGGTACCGAGGAAGACCGTTGCCACCCGGCTTGCCGTCATCAGGCGAGAGACATCCCTCGGTGTTTTTCCCACGAAACGGCAGAACAGCGGGTAGAGATCATAGACCATCACGCCCGCGCTGCCGTTCAGTCCGGGGCCCATGGCGCTCATAGTCGCGGAAAAGATTGCGACCACCATCACCCCCACCAATCCGGGTGGCAGCAGGGTGAAGCTCGCCACCGCATAAGCGGTCTCCTCGGGCTTGGGATAGGGCATGCCGTTGACCGCGTCGGCAAACAGGAGCCGGGCGGTGATCGGGGGAATGAACCAGAAAAGCGAACCGAAGAGAAACAGCGCGCCGCCCAGCAGGGCAGCTTTCCGCGCCGCCTTTCCGTCCTTCACCGAGAAGTAACGGCTCGCGGAACTGAGCGTGTTGAAACTCAGGGCCGCTTGAAAGAACATCGCGGAGATCCATCCCAGGGTGAAACTGCCGGCCACGGCATGTTGGGCGTCCTTGACCAAGGCAAAATCCGCCTGCAGGCCCTGCGCCTGGATTTGATCGAAGAACGCGGCAATGCCGCCCACCTTGAGAAGGCAGAGGACGGCCAGCAGCACAGTGATGGGGATGAGGATTGTTCCTTGCAGAAAATCCGTCGCCATGACCGCCCAGCTTCCGCCCAAGGTGGCGTAAAGCACCACCACCGCCCCGAGCGTGATGATCAGTGCCTGGAGGGGCAGGCCGAAGACACTCGAGCTGAAAAGCGCCAAGCCATACAATTGGAGTCCGGAGTAAAGCAGACTCAGAAATACCCCGACGAACGCGTAGAAGGCACGGGTGGGTTCATCGAAACGCAACTGGATCGCTTCGGGTGAGGTGACGGTTCTCAGCTGCCTCGCCCACGGCCCGAAAAAGAGAAAATTAAGGAGGAAGCCGAATGCGTTGCCGAGGTAGATAATGAGGATGCTCCAGCCGTGCAGGAAAATCGCGCCCGCCGCCCCGGTGAAGGTCCACGCGCTGAAGCCCGCCATGAATGCACTCACGCCCACCAACCACCAGGTGGCCCGGCAGCCGCCGCGAAAATAGTCGCTGGTGTCCTTATTGAATCGCTTGAAGACGATTCCGACGATCAGCATGAGGATCAGGTAGACGCCGATGATACATCCCTGCAGGAGCGAGTGGGTGTTGGCGTGCATTGGGTGGGGTGAGAGGAAATAGAGCCCGGGCGCCTGCGCGCTCCCCTCGGAATTTCCGGTGAGTGGCGAACGGGGCGCGGATTACCGCGGGGAATGGGGATGGTGCGCATCGCGCGGAGAAGCACGATTTCCGGACTTTGGAAAATTGGGCCTTGCTCGGCAATGCTCATAAATTAACACAGGTGAATTATGGAAGGACCGCGGGCCACGCAAAAGGACATTGCGGATCGGTTGGGCATTCATCGCTCCACGGTGTCGCTCGTTTTCAAGAACCATCCCGCGGTCGCTGAGAAGACCAAGCAGCGGGTGATGAAGGCGGCAGCGGACATGGGCTATACTCCGGATCCAATGCTGGCGGCTCTGGCCGCCTACCGGCATCGCCAGCGGCAGGTATCCTTTCATGGCACCCTGGCCTGGCTGGTGAATGGCCGCGCGAGTTTCGATTGGAAAACCAACCAGCATTATGGAAGGTATTTTGCGGGAGCCAAGGAACGGGCGCGGCAGCACGGATATCAGGTCGATGTGCTCGATCTGAACACCAAGGGTATGACTCCCATCCGTCTCGGGGCGATCATGCGCGCGCGCAATATTTCCGGCATCCTGGTCTGTCCGCAGCCCCATAACCAAAGGGAGATGTCCTTTCCCTGGGAATCGTTTTCCCACGTGACCTTCGGGCACTCGCTGACTTCGCCGCGGTTGCATATGGTGACGGCGGCCCATTTTCATGCGGTGAGGCAGTGCATGCTGGCGCTCAAGGAGCGGGGCTTCAGCCGCATCGCTCTGGCCATTGCCGGCGGCGATGATGCCCGCGTCGACAACGCCTATCTCTCTGCTTACCTCGGGCAGGAATATCTGAGCAAGGAACGCGTGGTCATTCCGCCCTTCTTCGGGGAATATACGACTTGGGCGAAGGGAGACGCGATGGAACGGTGGCTGTCGGCCCATCGGCCCGATGCAATCGTGACGAACAATTTCGGGATCCTGTCGATCTTGCGCACGTTCGGGCTGCAAACGCCCAAGGACATCAGCGTGCTTTGCGCCAGCATGCCCGCGTCCAATCCCCATCTCGCCGGCGTGGTGGAGGACTCATTCCATATTGGAGAAGTGGCGGTCGATTTTCTCGTGGGCGTGATTCAGCACGGCATCCGCGGCATCCCTCCGCAGCCCCAGCGAATCCACGTCGAGGGACTTTGGCACGCAGGCGCCAGTTTGAGGGCCTAGCGCGGCGATGGCCGGCACGCCGCAGGCGCGGGGGAGCAGCAATGGATTTCACCTGTGCGAACTAACCGCGCATGGCGGTCACCAAGCGGAGAGGTGAGCATGGCTGCAAGCCATGAGCCAAAGCACACCCATCCGTTCATCCTCCAACCACTTACACCGGCCTCGTTTGGCATTGGCGATCAGTGCGGATGAACATCAAATCTTCCTAGAGAGCCACTTGGAGCGCCTGAAAGCGGTGGCCCAAGTGGTGAACGCAGCCAGCGACGGGGAAAACCTCATTGAAAGGCTTCTGAACCATGCACCGGAAATTCTGATCACGGCTTGGTCGACACCCTGGCTTGAGCTGCTGCTCAACCAGCCGACCTGCCGGGTCAAATATATCTGCCACTTGACGGGCTCGGTGCGGACGGTGGTCCCCAAGACCTTTATTGAACGAGGTGGCTACGTGACAAATTGGGGGGTGTTGGCCAACGCGGCGGTCGCGGAACACGCGCTCCTTTTGGCGTTGGCCGTGTTGCGAAATTTGCCCGCTTGGCCTCGGGTCATCGCGAGCCCGAGGACAATTTCGGCGACGCGGGCGGTATCCACCCGGTGTCTCACCGGCCGGCGGGTCGGCATCCACGGCTTCGGCGGCGTCGCCCAGGCGCTGGTCCGCCTCCTGCGGCCCTTCACTTCCGCGATCAGCAGCTATTCGGCCGCCGCGCCGGCGGAGTTGATGAAGTCCCATGGAGTTGAACCCTGTTCGACATTGGCGCAACTCTTCGCGCAAAGCGAGGTGCTGTTTGAATGTGAAGCCCTGACGCCCGCGACCCGCCACAGTGTCTCGGCGAGTGAACTCGCCCTGCTGTGCGACCACGCGGTGTTCATCAATGTCGCCCGGGGCGATCTGGTGGACGAGGCGGCGCTGGTCCGCGAAGCTTCCGCCGGCCGCATCAGGGTCGCACTCGATGTCATCGCCTCCGAGCCACTCACTCCTGAATCCGCCGTTTCCGGTATTGAGGGAGCCGTGCTTTCCCCACACATCGCGGGCCCGA
>JAQGOT010000695.1 GCA_028293465.1 Pedosphaera sp.
GCGACATCCGAACGACGAACTTTAGCACCCTCAATTTTTCGGTAATCAGGTTAGGAAAAACGAAGCGTGCTATGAATCTACTCAGGAAGTGTCCACCTTTTAAATCGCTCGCCGGCCTATTCATAATTATTGCCCTTGGTTCGGCCGCGCACGCTGACACAGTCCGCACCCAAACCATCAGCCTCCACAAAGGGTGGAACGCCGTGTTCCTGCAGGTGACTCCCGCCATCCTGGATCCCGCCGTGGTTTTTAGCAACACCCCGGTGGCGATCGCCGCCATTCATCTCCCGATGGAAACCCCGGTCGAGTTCATCCAAAATCCGGGCGCCATCCAATGGAAGAAAGATGGTTGGGGCGTCTGGTATTCGCCCAACCGGCCCGACGGCTTTCTTTCGAGCTTGCACGCCATGAATGGCAACCGCTCCTACCTCCTCTATGCTTCGCAAGATTACACGTGGCAGGTTACGGGCGCCGTGACGTTCGAGCCAACCCGCTGGAAGAGCAGTTCCTTCAATTTGGTCGGCTTCGGTGTCTCGAGCCAATCGCCGCCCACGTTCGACAAATTTTTCGCCGGTTCCACCGCCCATCAGCCTTACCGTATTTACCGGCTCATGGATGGGCTCTGGACGCAAGTGTCCGACCCGATTCGCACCACCATGCGCTCGGGCGAGGCGTGCTGGATCTACTGCAAAGGCGGCTCTGATTATCAGGGGCCGCTCCGCGTCAAACTATCTGCGGGTCAAGGCGTTTCATTTACCGATGCCGGGGAAACGGGCCTAGCCATTGCCAATGAATCCAACGATCCTCTTGGGGTGCAGGTGCAAACGGTTTCCAACGATGCCGGGTTGCCTCTGGCCTACCTCATTCGTGGTATCACCCAGGCAAGAATTGACCAGATTGCCTTCGATCTCCCTCAGACTTACCAACTGCCCTCCCTTGATCCCGGCCAAAGCACGGGATTCTGGTTGAAGCTGCGCCGGGAGCAGATGACCAACCCCACCCAGGCCACGCTGCTCAAAATCTCCGCCGATGTGGGCGTGGAAACGTGGATTCCGGTTACCGGCACCCGCACCGACTTGCCCGCGACCCCCTGACGCACGCTCGAACCATTTAAATTAAAACGATCCTACCCATGCGAAAACACACCTTCAGCATCTATGGGCTGGCGGCTCTCCTTGTTCTGGCGCCTGCGGCCTCTCAAGCCGCCAGTGATCCTTCACGCGGACTTTGGGTCGGTGAGGTTACGCTCAATAAGGTTAATGAAACCACGGTCGGCATCAACGCGGCCAACCAGGTCGTGGCTCCGGATCCCACCAACACCACCGCCGTCGCGTCTCCCGCGCATCTCCGCATCATCTTCCACGTTGACGGCTCGGGTCAGGTGCGCCTGCTCAAGAGTGTGGCCGTCTTGGACAAATCGACCAACCAGACGCCTGATATCTCGCTGGTCACCGACCAAACGCTTTATCCGAATTTTGCCAGTATCGGGAGCCGAATTGCGTCCGCCGCATTCGATTTTGGTGATGCCTCCACCGTTCAAGCCTTGAATCAGGTCGCCGCGTCCGCCGCCGCCGCCGCTGCCGCCGGGAGCAATCCCACCACTGCCGCGAGCCAAGTCGTGCAAGGAGCTGATGTCGATGGACGCTATCAGTCATTCGTCACCGGTGCCGGATTTAGGAGCGGTGGTTTGGGGGCCGCCGCCTCCGCTCCGTTCGGAGCCATCCAAAGCAAAACCGGCAGTTCCACAGCGCAACAGGTTCTCAATGGTGCCATCTCCGCCGCCACCAATAATTTCTTCTTCATCGCCGCGCGTTCCAACGCCCTCGCCTTGCAGGCCACCGCCGCTTTGCCGGACACCCGCTATGTGACGGCGGTGGATTCATTGGCGGCGGCGGCGGCGAACGCGTCCGCTTCCGCGGTCAACACCGGCAACACCAATGCCGGCGCGGTGGGCCTGCTTGCCACCAATGCGGTTTTCCTGGCCATCACCAACGCCATCAACGCGCCCGCCACTGTCTCGCCGGCCTACCAAACGTTCGTGAGCTCCGCCACTTTCCTTTCGAGCGCCTCCATCGCCGGTGCCGCCGCCGCCGCGAGCGTGGCTTCTCCATCCGTCGCTTCGCTTGATCTGACCAAGAAAACCAAAGCTGCCCAAGCCGCCGCGCTCAAGGCCTTGACCGACGGTCAAATCTTCGCGGCTGCCGATGCGGTGGTGGTGAATGAAGCCCTCATGACCGGCAGTCTGTCGGCGGGTGGCACGGTAACCGGCAGCATCTACCTCGGCGCGAGTCATCCCACCAACCCTTTCCGTCATCGGATGCATCCCGATCACTCGATTGGCTACCCGATCACCCGCGCCCTGACGGTGCAACTGAAAGCCGGCTCCAGCACCAACGCCTTCGAGACCGCCGGCTTCGGTGTGGACCGGCTCACCGGCACTTACCGTGAGGAAATCAGCGGGCTGTACAAACCCCTCGGAACGGCGCAGAACATTGGTTTGATCACTGACGGCGTGATCACGCTCAACCGCGTCAGCTTGGTGGACACTTTGAATCAGTAATTTTGCCTTTACCAACGATCAGGACTTTTGCCATGAAAAATCGCTTCACCCATTGCCATCCGCAAAGGAACCGTTTCCTGTTGGCCCTCCTGCTGGCATTCTTGTCCTGCCTGCCAGCCGCCACCTCCCGCGCCCAAGGTTCGGCAGGCTCGTTCGTCGAGCCGGTGCAGCATTTCATCAGTGTCGGCCTGGCGGCGGATACCACCGCCTTGGGCGGCAACACCTACGTGCTCGGCAGTGACGGTGGAACCACGGCGATCTTGCGGAAATACGATAAAAGCGGGGCGCAACTCACCTGGGGCACCACGACCAATCTGGATCTCTCCATCTCCAGCCTCGTGCCCACCGCCCTGTGTGTCGGTCTCGGTGGGACCAATGTTTACGTGGTTGGTGGCACCAAAATCTACCGGCTCGACTCCATCACCGGTTCGACCTTGGGCTCGCTGAATGTTGGCAACAACGCGGTCGGTCTGAAGAGTGTCTATTGCTCGAGTGGCAGCCTTTATGTTTGCGGTCAGTACACCAGCAGCAGCGACACTGTGGTGCTCGGCTCGACAGCGACCCATCGCGGCAGCAAAGCCGGCATCATCATCAAGCTGGATGCCAACCTGCCCGGCGGCGCCCAGGCCCAAGCCCTGGTCACGTTCGGAAATACCGGCGGCTCCGCCATCAACACCGCCAATTCCGTCGTCGTGGACGACAGCGGGGACGTCTATGTCGGCGGCCATTTGGATACCGGGGCTTTTGCTTCCGGCGGGTTTGCCGGTTCCTTCTCCATCAACACCAAGCATTCCAGCACTTCCCTCACGAGTCTCGCCCTCGCTCAGGCCGCCAACGCCTACGACTACTTTTCCAGCAGCACCGTCAATTCCCCCGCCATCAACATCAGCACCTCGGGCGATTACAATTACGTCATCCGTGCCACGGGCCTGATCGATGTGACGACGCCGGGAAATTACACCTTCCAGAACTACACCGATGATGGCAGTTGGCTTTACGTGGATGGCCAAAAAGTAATCTATGACGATTCCAACCACGGGGCCACCGGGTTCAACGGAAGCATCGCCCTTTCCACCGGCCTGCATTCCGTGGACTTCCTCCAATACAACGGCGGCGGACCCGGCGTCGCCGGCTTCTACTACACGCCGCCGGGTGGTGCCTTCGTGCCCGTTCCGGCGGCCAATTTCGTTTTCCGGGAGCGGGAAGCCTATGTTTTCAAGTTCGACGCCAACCTGGGCACCCTGAAGCAATATTACTTCAGCACCACGCACAACCTCAGCAGCACGCAGGGCGGGGAATATTATCAATTGCACTACGCCCAAGGCTGGATTTATGCCGTCGGTTTCTGGCAGGGCACCGCCGACAACTCGGACATCGGCGCGACGGATGTTTCCAACAGCAATTCGAAGGATGCCGAGATCGTCAAACTGGACACCGGCCTCCATCTCAAATCCCGGGCCACCGTCAAGGGCGCGACTGACAATGCGGGCTTCAGCATCAGTTCCGACGATAACGGCAACGTGTACC
>JAQGOT010000753.1 GCA_028293465.1 Pedosphaera sp.
GTTCCCGCAAAAAGATGGCCGCCCGGTTCACACCGACGATTTCACGCAGCAAGAGCAAAAACTTCTTGAGCATGGCCTCGGAGTTGAGGGAATGGGTCAAGATGGCCGAAAAATGTCGCAAAATCTCCAAGGCTTGAAACACATTTTGCGGAACGGCAGACCCGCCTTGCCCGTTTTCAAACGGTGGTCTGGGCATCGTCACCGGGGGAGGCGGAGCCATGGTTGGGCGCACCGCCGCCGGAGGGGCTTTGCTAAAGATTCTCTCCAACAGCGCATTCAAGAGGCGGCCGCGGACGGGCTTGGCCAGCACATGCGCGACACCTTTCAGGTAAGCTTCCTCCTCCCATTCCCATTGCTTGGGGCCGGTGTAAACCAGCAGCGGGCAGTTGGGCAGGAGCTTGCGGAGCTTTTCAATCATCCACATGCCCTGAACGTTGGTCTGCTCCACATCGACAAAGCAGGCATTGAGCAGGCCATAGTGGAGCAAGGGTTCCGCCTCCTCAAGGCTCAGTCGGTGGATCACCCGGTAGGTGTCAGCATTGAGACCCGCCCGAATCGCTTCGGCCAACTCTGGATGTTGAGCCAGAACTAATACCGTTTTCATCGGTTTCGACCATCCAATCTTTGGGCAGAGGTTTGAAACTTACAAGGAGGAATTGGCCGCAGTTTACCAACCGCGGAGTTGCGGCTTTCCTGAGACACCCAATTCGAACGGCTACCATTTAGATAAATCATTTTTTTAGGCAGATCACCACGTTGCTATCATTCCACAACCTCGCCGCTCCGGTCAATCAAGGATCCCGGCCGCAGCAAGTCCGCCCATTAAACCGACCAGCCCAAAGGATGACAATGACGGGGAATACTGATTTTAAAGCTCAGTAGGATTACGCGATGAGCCCGGGGAAACCCCCGGGCGGATGCGATTCCAGAGGGAACCTGGCGGCAAGAGTTCACCCGCAGGAGCGGGAGCACGAGCGCTTTCGGAAAAGGTTTTTGAGACTTACTCGGAGGCGATCAGCTTTTCCCAAAGGCTGTCGTTCAAAAGAGATTTTTGCAGAAATTCACGGTTCTCTTCAATGGGCGGGAGTTGATTGGGGTTGACGAGCAACCGCATCTTGAAAACCGTTCCGTGCGGCTCAGCGCTCTTGGCCTCAATCTTACCGCCGTGGTGGTGGATAATAAAGTAGCAGGCCATGAGACTGATCCCGTACTCCTGGGGACTGTCGCTGCGCACCAGGAACGGATCGAAGAGCAAACGCAGGGCTTCCTGCGGGAGGCCCGGTCCATCATCCCGGATTTCCACCTGGATTTCGGGCCGCTGGGCGGTGGACTCGGGGGACATCTGGGCGGAAAGGGTGACCTGGGTGCCCGCTGGCAAGCTGACCAGTTCATCATTGAGCAAGAGTTCGAAGAGCCGCACCAGCTTGGGCTTGTCCACCATCAAGGCCGGCAAAGTGTCGGGAATCTGGTTCTCGATGCGAATGCCCTTGGCGGCAAACGTGGGCCGCAGAGTGTCCAAGACCGGCAAAATCATCTGGCCCAGATGAACCTCGTCGGCAAATTGGACCGGCGGTTTTTCGGAAGCCAGCCACAAGTCTTTGAGCAGGTTGTTGATTTTTTCAACCTGGCCCTGGACGTTTTGGTAATACTCTTTCCAGAATTCAGGGTTGCGCAGGCTGTCCAAATCCAGTTTTTCCTCCTGGAGCTTGGACGGGGCCAGATCGAGAAAAGTTTTCACGGCCACCAGCGAGTTCCGAATGTGATGACTCATGCCGGCCGCGAGCAAGCCCAGGCTGACGATGCGGTCGGCGATCATGACATGATGCAGGTTATCCATTTTCTCGCGCAGGAGCTGGTCACGCTCCTGCTGCACCATGAAAAATTCGAGGCCGCGCTTGAGCGTCATTTCCAACTGGGGCGGGTCCCAAGGTTTGGTGACGTATTTGTAAATGGCCCCCGTGTTGACGGCCGCGATGACCGCGTCCATGTCCGAGTAGGCGGTGGCCAGAACCCGGATGATGTGCGGCCGGAGCTGGCGGGCGCGTTCGAGCAACCGGACGCCCTTCTCACCGGGCATCCGCTGGTCGGTCATGAGGAGGCCGATTTCGTCCTTGTGTTCCTCCAGGAGCTTCATCCCCTCCTCGGCGTTGGCGGCGGTGAAAATCCAAAATTGGTCTTCGAAGGCCCGGGCGAAATATTTCAGGGACTTCTCCTCGTCATCGACGTAGAGAATCGCAAATTTTTTATAATCCTGGAGCGCTGTCATCTGACCTTTGGTAGTTGGTTCACCCGTATTGAATTGTCATTCCTTGGCCGGAAATTCCAGCCTAAACTCGCAGAATTTCCCGCGTTCGCTCCGCACGGAAATGCGGCCGTCGTACTCCTGCACGATGCGGTAGCAAATGCTCAGGCCCAAACCCATGCCCGCGCCCACATCCTTGGTGGTGAAAAAAGGATCGAAGATCTTGTTGATGGCCTCCGCATCGATCCCTTCCCCATTGTCACGAACGATGACGAGGTGCTTGTCGCCCTCGACGCGGCCTTCGATCCAAATCGTCGGCTTCTCCCCGGTGTAGGCTTTCGCCTTGGTGGCATCCAGGGAATTCTGGAGCAAGTTCACAAAGACCTGCAGCAGTTTGTTGCGGTTGCCGTGAATGACCAGACGCGCCGGCAACTGCTGCTCGATTTGGACCTTGTCGCGCCATTCATTGCTGAGGAACTTGAGGGTGGAAGCGACGATCTCGGAAACCTCCACATCGTGAACCTGTTCCGTATCCGGATGGGTGAACTCCCGCAGCCCGGAGACGATGTTCTTGACCCGCTTGATGCCTTCCTCCACGTCGGTCAGGACCTCCGTATAATCGGCCTGCTGTTCCGGGGCGAGGAATCGGGCTTTGTTCCGGAGGGTGTAGAGACCGGTGGTGGCGTAATTCAACGGATTGTTGATCTCGTGAATGATGCCGGCGCTCATGCGTCCGAGGGAGGCCATTTTCTCCGTCTGCACGAGCAGCGTTTCCGTTTCCTTGAGCTGGTCAATGGTGGTTTCCAGCGTTTGATTTTGTTTGGACAGCTTCTCCTTGTAGTGGTGCGACTCGACCAAGTTCTTGATGCGCACGTGGAGTTCCGAAGTTGAGAAGGGCTTGGAAAGAAAATCGTTGGCCCCGGCGGACAGGGCCGCCAATTTGGTTTCTTCATCGGCACGGGCGGTGAGGAGGATGATGGGAATGCCCTGGGTGGAGGGTTGCGCGCGCAATTCGCGGCAGACCTGGAGCCCATCCTTCTCCGGCATGTTCATATCCAGAAGCACGATATCGGGCAGGAACTGGCTCACCTTTTCCACGGCCTGCAATCCGTCCACCGCCTCGATGACCTGATAATGCGAGTTCAATTGCGACTTGAGGAAGCGCAGCATGTCCGGCTCGTCGTCTGCGACCAACAAAGTGGGATGACTGCCATTCTTGGCCACCGCCACCGCCTCCACCTCCTCGCCGCCGGACGCAAGGGCGGGAAAAAGCGCGGCGCGCCGGTACAGGTTTCCCAGCCACTCTTCCGATTGCACCCCGCCGGATTCGCTGACGGTCGCGGCCGGCAGTTCCTGACCGGCGCGTTCGGCGTCGGCCTTGGAAAGGGCAACGCTCTCGGCGGGGAGGAATGGAAGGCTGACGGTAAAGGTGGTGCCTTTGCCCTCTTCGCTTTCCACGGAAACCTTGCCCCCTTGCACTTCGGTCAACTCTTTGACGAGCGACAGGCCAATACCGACGCCTTGGTACTTGCGCTTGGAGGAATTATCCGCCTGCCAGAATCGATCAAAGACAAACGGCAGGTTCTTGGCCGAAATGCCCACACCGGTGTCCTGAACGCTCACGACGAGCAGGTCGCTTTTCTTCTCGACGCGCAAGGCCACGGTCCCGCCGCCCGGGGTGAACTTCAGGGCGTTAAAGACCAGGTTCAAGGCAGTCTTCTCCAATTTATCACGGTCGAGCAGCACGGCACCCAGACCCGGTTCGACTGCGGTTTCCAGCTTGAGTTTTTTGGCGTCGGCCATTTGTTGCGCCGCAGCCACGATGCCCCTTACGAAGGCGCTCATTTCC
>JAQGOT010000758.1 GCA_028293465.1 Pedosphaera sp.
CGCCAGACAGTGATTCACGCCCGCGGCGATGGTGACGATGTTGGAAACGCCGGCAGGCAGGGTGGTCAAACTTCCCCAATGAACCAGTGAGCCGTCCGATTTAAGTGCGAGGACATGACTGCTGCGCGAAGCGATAGCCACCACGTTCGAGGTGGCGGCGGTCGGAACATTGGTTTGGCCGAAGCTGCTATAACCCCAAGCAAGAACTTTGCCGTCGCTGCGCAACGCCACGCTATGATAGTCACCGGCGGCAATGGCGATGATGTTGGTCGCTGCAGACGGGATAATGGACTGGCCGTAGTAAGGCGACGATTGCAAATTATTGGTTCCGGCACCCCAGGCCGCGATGGTGCCATCACCACGCAACGCCAGCGTGTGGTAACCACCGCCCGCCACTGCAACGACGCTCCCGATTGGCGGCACAATGGATTGGCCGTAGTAAGGAAGCTGCAGCAAATTATTGGTGCCAGCACCCCACGCTGCCACCTGCCCATTCGCCCGGAGGGCGATCGAGTGGTACAGCCCCCCCGCCAACCCGACAACGTTAGTCATGCCGGGCGGCACCACGGACTGCGCATAATTTGGCTGGCTGAGGATGCCATTTGTCCCAGCCCCCCAAGCAACCACCTGCATGACGGAGAGCACCGCTTTGGCACTGCTTACCACGCCAAAAGCATTGCTGACCGCGACCGAATAACTGCCCGCCTGGTTCAGCGACACCCGATCCAGGAGCAACGTGGCATTTGTCGCACCGAGAATGTCCGCGCCATTAAATCGCCATTGATAGAACAAGGGGGGCCAGGCCAACACATTCGCCTGGAAAGTCGCCGACCGGCCGAGATAAGCCACGGTGTTCGTGGGCGAAGCAATGATGACCGGCGGCTGGTTGGAAATGATGATGTGAAACGGATTGCTCAAGCCCACATGCCCATCGCCATCGTTTGCGCGGAGCACGAGATTCGTTGCTACGGACTGGATTGCGAGGTTGCCGCTCCAGAGACCGTTGCTGAACACCCCGGAAACCACCGGGTTGATCAGGACGGAAGCGGGTGTGGTCGTGAAATTCACCAAGCCGGTAAAATTAGTGACAACCGCGTTCGCCGCATCCAGCACAGTGATGGTCGTCGTGAAGGGATAATTGGTGACTTGGGGCGAGGGGATTGTGTTCCAGACAAAATGATCCACCTGCCCGGGCAGGCCGTCGTCGTTGAGGATGGTCCCCGCGCCTTGGCTGCGCCCGAGCACGCTGTTGACCGGGTTCGAGAGGGTCGCGAAAAACGTTTCGTTGGTCTCGATGAGCACATCGCCGAGCACCCTCACCACGAGGCTCTGGTTGGTGACTCCCGGTGCGAAGGTCAAAATCCCGTTGGTGCTCACGTAATCAATGCCCGCGGCGGCGGTGCCACCGGTGGTGGCGTAGTTGACCGTGATGGTCTGCGCGCTGGGCGCGGCCAGCGTGACGGCGAACACCAGGTTGGTGGTGCCGACGTTGCCCTCGGGCACCGCCGCGTCGGCGATGGAGATGGCCGGCGGCGTGACCGTGGTGGCGGCCGTGGCGAGGTTGTTGCCCAGATAGGGATCCGCTTCGGCCCGCACGACGGTGGCGGTGTTGGTGAGGATCACGCCCGAGGTCATGGGCACCACCACGATGGTGATGACAGCGTTGCTGCCGCCCGGCAGGGATCCCAGGCCGCAGGACACGACCCCGGCGCTTTGCGTGCAGGTGCCTTGGGAACCCGTGGCGGAGACGAAGGTGACGCCCGGCGGGAGGAGATTGGTCACGGTCACCCCGGTCGCTGCGGCGGGTCCCGCGTTGGCGACGGTGAGCGTGTAGGTCAGGCTGGCGCCCACGGAGACTGGATCGGGTGCATCCGCCATCGCGATGGAAATGTCATCCTGCAACAGCACATCAAAGGGACTGCTCCCGCCAGCATGCCCGTTGCCATCATCGGCGCGCAGGACGGCGTTCGTGGCGGGCGGTTGCACAGCCAGGCTGCCGGTCCAGACACCGTTCGTGAACGGTCCAGCTGCTGCTGGCGTGACCAGCAGGGGCGCGCCGGCGTTCACCGTATAACGCAAATCCACCAGATAAACTGCCGTGCCGGCGCTGAAGGTCGTCGGGAAGGCGTCCGCCGAAATAGAGTAATAACCGTTGACGAGAGTCCCGTCCGGGAAGCTGTTGGTCATGTCGGTGCGCCAGTAATAACTGCCGCCTGCGGTGTAAAAGCCGACGAGGTAAGTCGAGCCTGCCGCAAGGCTGAGCGGTGTCGCCAGTGGCGTTTCAACCCAGGTGCCGGCGACGCTGCTCACGATCTGGCTGGCCAACAACGTCCCGTTGGTCTGCCAGATCGAAACCTTGGTGCCGGAGTAGGAGCGCAGATGCGTCACCACGATATTCGTGTTTGGCGTAAACGGGAATGCAAGGGTATAAGTACCACTACCGCTGCCGGTTGCAACCAGGTTGCCCAGAATCATGTTCGTTTTCGTGCCGCCATCTGCGGAACCACTCAACGCAACCGCGCCACTGAAATTCGTGACGGTCGCGTTCAAAACATCCTTCGCGGCGATCGTCGTGGTGAACGGCACCCCGGCGGCTTGGGGCGAGGCGATCACATTCCAACTGAAATGGTCCACCAGCCCGGGCAGCCCGTCGTCATTGAGGATGGTCCCCACGCCCTG
>JAQGOT010000008.1 GCA_028293465.1 Pedosphaera sp.
CGTAATCCGAGCCGGGCGGGGTGGAAACCCCGCCCGGCCTTTTCATTCCCCATTTTCCGCGCTCCGCAATCTGAAGCCGCGGAGCGCCCGCAGCCACTCATCACTTTTTGGCAAAAGCCCCACGCCAATTGGTCGCCTTCCCTGCCCCGCTCGTGACGCGACCTGCACGAACACCTTGATTTGATTGAGCTAAATGGCGGGATCACGCCGTCGAACCGGTCAACCCCGGGCGGCAGACCGGGCGCTTCGCATCGCTTTCTTGCTGCATCCTCGGTGGAAATATGATACGCATACGTATCGGATGAGCACGAATCTTTTTCAACAACGCGCTCGGCTAACCTGGCCCGCCGCCGGCGCGAGACGGGGTTTCACACTGATCGAATTGCTCGTGGTGATCGCCATCATTGCGATCCTCGCGGGGTTGCTCCTGCCCGTCCTCGGCCGGGCCAAACAAAAGGCCCAGGGCATCCAATGCATGAGCAACCTGCGGCAGATCCAATTCGGCTGGCTGATGTATGCGGATGACTGCTCAGGCAACCTGGTTCCGAACTGGGGCAACGCCCAGGCCGGTCTCGACGCGGATAAACCCAGTTGGGCCGCCGGTTGGATGGATTACACCAGCAACGCGGACAATACGAACACCGATTACCTGATCAATCCCGGAGCTGGAGACCGCCCCTACGGTGGCTTGCTCGGCAGCTACAACCGGCAGGCGAAAATCTATCGCTGCCCGGCTGACCGTTCCTGGGTGGAGATTGCGGGCACCCGATCCGAACGGGTCCGCAGTGTCTCGATGAACATGTATATGAATGCCAACTGGCTGGGGTCGTCCGCCAAGGAAGGCCTGGCCGCCGGGTACACCCTGTTCCGCCGGCTGTCGGACTTCGTAAACCTGCCGCCCGCCAACGGATTCGTGCTGCTGGACGAACATGAAGACAGCATCAACGGCCCCGGCTTCGTGGTGGACGTGGTCCGCACCGGTGCGGACAGCCGGTTGTTGGACGTGCCCGCCAGCTATCATGATCGGGCCTGTGGATTCTCGTTTGCGGACGGACACTCCGAGATTCACAAATGGCGGGATGCCCGCACGGTCATCCCGGTCACTCGGCAGGACATTGCCACACCTGCAACCCATTTCCCGGCGCCCTTTAGCGAGGACATCCGCTGGTTGCAGGCACGTTCCTCGGCCCAATAAGTCAGCCGAAAGGCGGACTGCGGCAGCGGATGAAGTGACGTGGTTATGACCCCCAAATTTGCGTGTTATCCCTCCGAGCTTGGCCGCGCTTTCACAACCCGCTTACGGGTTTGTTTCGGACATGCAATAGGACGGGGGGCGAGGTCTGCCGGCCTGCCTGGTTCTCGACCGCGTGACAGAAGCAGTCCGTTTCGGAAACCCATTTGGCGGCTTTGAGGAAAATTTGGCGCTCATTTTCCCCTTTCGCAAT
This sequence comes from Pedosphaera sp., assembly GCA_028293465.1. Classification (GTDB taxonomy): domain Bacteria; phylum Verrucomicrobiota; class Verrucomicrobiia; order Limisphaerales; family Pedosphaeraceae; genus JAQGOT01. The sequence goes on from JAQGOT010000008.1 coordinate 1,446, forward strand.
CAAGACCCCGCTCAACCCGATGTTATCCACAATGACGCCGTGCGGCAGGCCGTTCACGGTGAAGGTGATCAGCTCTTCATGTCCGTTGCGCCGCACCTTCAACCACGCCGGGATGCTTTGACCGGGCGCGATGGTCAACTCCACAGGCTTTTCCGACGCCGCCGGAACCGCGTTGGTGGAGAGTGGTTCGGGTGAAACCTCGAGCGCCACAAACAATTTAGGCTGCTCCCCCACTTTAATCTTTCCGAAATGGTTGACCTCCTTGGTGACCGGCTTTCCATCGATTAACGCGGTGGCGGTGACCCTGGTCATCGGGGCATTGGTTTCGTTCGGCGTTGTGGCATCCAGGGCGGCAGTGATCGTGCCCTTGGCCTCGTTATGCCCGGCCTCGATCGTCAGGGGCGTGGAAGCCCTAAAACCGGACGGCAGATTCGCGATGTCCACTTTGATTTCCCCCGTGAAACCATCCACGCGATCCACGGCCACGGAAAATTCCTTGCCGCTTCCGGCGTTGATGGTGGGATTGGCCCCGTTCAACGTCACCTTGAAATCCGGCCGCGCCTCGCGCAACACCAATTGGTAAACGAAACGTTCGCCGCCATGGCCGCGCGTGTCCGTGACCCGGATGAGATAGGTCCCATCCGCCGGTGGCGAAAAATGCACCCGGGAATCAACGCCCAGCTTCCGTTCGCCATCATCATCGTTGGCGTAAACGACCGGAAATACCGGCAGCCCGTTGGACTCCAACTTGTCCCCGGGCAGATGCGGTTCCACAACATAGCACGGTTCGTCCAGCGCGTGCGCCGTGGCACTGGAATCAAAATACGCCTGACGCTTGCCGCCGTTGGCATAAAACAGGAAACCGGAATCCGGCCCTTGGGGCATGCGAAAAATCCGGCAAATCTCCCCCTGCATGTAAAAATACTCGTTCAACTCCATTTCCTGCCAATTATCCACCCGACAATCCGGATTGTTGGCATCAATCGAGCGGAACGTCACGGCTGAGTTGCGGGTGGCCTGCATGACCAATCGTTCAACGGGTTTGCCATCGGCTTGGAGGATTTCGATCTTGGTATCCACCGGCGAGCCGCGCTGTGCCGCCGCTGTCTCAATGATCCACCGTTGTCCTTTGTGCGCTTCAAACCTATATAGGTCGGCATCCGCTCCGCCAAGCCGCTCATCAATCCGTCCATTGACCGAAGCCGGCGCGGGAATTGCCATGGCCTGCGCGACGGTATCGTTCGGTTCCACCTCCCGCAGTTCCACCCCCGCGCCAACGAGCACTTTGAGCGGTCGTCGATTGTGAAATTTTTCCAAATCCACCGGCACTTCCACTTCGCCGCTGCCACCGGCCTTCACGCGCGCCTTGCTTTGCGGCGGCAGATTGAAGCCGATCAGTTCGACGTCACTTTCCTGATTAGCCGCCACGCTGAGCGGATAGCAGGCAACCACCTCGGCAAAAGCGCCCATGCTTAGCCGATAAAAATGCTCCTTGGAACCCGCGGCCATTTCTTCGCTGATCCGCACACGATAGCGTCCAGTGGCGGGAATTCTAAAATTCAGGAGTGGATCACCCCCATCGAACCCATTGTTGGACGCCAGCAACACCCCCTTCTTGTCAAACAAGCTCAAAACCGCATTGGCTTTGGAACCGATGGTCTTGGCCGCCAGATCGAAAATGAACGATTCGCCCGCCCGCGCTTCGAACTCGACTTCATCCGTGTCCCCCGCCGGATCAAGGGTCCCCCAGAAACTCACGGGCGGCTTCAGCACCGGCACCTGGTTCGTCTTTGCTTCATAGACCTGAGCCAGATCATCGACGTATAACCTCAGCTTGCTGCTCTCGCTGTTGGTGTTCTTCACGGAGATTTCGTACGCGCCCCGCGGGAGATCAGCGGCCGCCGTGATGCGGATCCAGGCCTCGTTGGTGTTGGTCTCGTCTTCCCGGATCAGTTCCCCCGCGAGCTTGGGATTGTGCAGCTTCAATTCGGTCAGGTCGGAAAGGTTCGTGCCGATAAGTTTGATTTCCACCGGCATGCCCCGCTGCATGCCTCGCGGTTGCAATTCGAAAATTTCCGGCTTGCCGGGCGGAACCGCCATCATCTTCGGCTTCGCGGCCTTGGCTTTGGGTCGTCCCCACGCTGGCAGGCTGAGCGCGACTACCATCACTGCGGCTATCAGCAAATATTTCATCATGGAACGCATAATCTCACGGTTCGATCGGCCGGGCTAATTCGCTTGGGTTGAAACGCCCAATGGAGCGCTTGGTAAAGCCGGGTGCGCTGACTCGGCGTTCAACGTTGGCATCGCCTTGCCACTCGTTGCGTCATAAAATCCCAAGGTGCCATCCATGCGTCCAACGACGATGGTCTCGTCCTTCGTCATGAAAGCCAGCGCATGTACCCAATCCGGTTGGGTCTCCAACAAAAACCGTTCCTTGATCAACCTGCCGTCCCAGACCTTCACCGTGCGGTCCTCGGCGGAAGAGAGCAGCAGCGTGCCATCCGCGGAAAAGAGCAGGTTCAGAATCGCCCCTTCATGCGCATATTTGGCATCGAGCAGCGGGTTGGTGGTTTCGGCGGCGCTCTCACTGATTTCCCAAATCCGGATGCGGTTGTCCACCCCGCCCGCCACCAACCGCTTGCCGTCCGGACTGAACGCGACGGCATACAATTCCTTGAGCGATTGCGACAGCGTGTCCCGACGTTCGCCGGAAGCGACATCCCACAACTTGACCGTCCGGTCGCCACTCGCGCTGGCGAGAATTTTACCATCTGGCCGGAAGGCCAAGCCGAAAATGGCACCGTTATGCCCAGAGAGCGTTCTGATCTCCTGCCCGGTTTCGGTGTTCCACAATTTGATCTTTTGATCGTAACTGCCGGTGGCGAGTATCTTGCCATCGGGCGAAAGCGCGGCGGCGTAAAGCGCGTCCTTATGGCCTGCGAACGTGCGCACCAGCGTGCCATCCGCGACCAGCCATTGCCGCACCTCACCCGACAAACCGGGCTCACCGCCCGCTGCGAACAGGTAAGCTCCGTCGGGAGAGAACAGCACTGCGTTCAGGTTGCCATGATGGCCTTTGAGAGTGCGCGCAATCTGATGGTTGGCGGCGGAGCGCAATTCCACTTGGCCATAGTTCGCCACGGCGATCAACGCGGGTCCGGAAGCGTAAGCGACGGCCATGATTGGAATATGAGGAGCGACCTTGAGAGCGATCTTGGGCACCACCAGTTCCCGGTCCGCAACCGTTCCCGCCGGCGGGCCATGGGCACCAGCATTAATCCAAGCTTTGATGGTGGCGATTTCGGCGAGACTCAGTTTCTTCCGCTTTCCCGGCGGCATGATGACTTTGTTGCCATCCTTTTCGAATGCTCCCTCCACCATCCGCACCATGAGGCTGTCCGCGCTGCGACCAGGCACAAGCGCCGGGCCGATTTCGCCGCCCTTCAGCAGACTTGCATAGTCTTCCAACACGAACTTTCCTTCCGGCTCCTGCGCCCCATGGCAATCCATGCAATGCTCGTTGAAGATGGCATCCACCGGCGCGTATTCGTTCATCGCCGCCGGTTCCGCCGCCGGCGCGCTTAAAATGAATGGGCCAGCGGCCAAGACCCAAAGAAACGACTTCACTACGGCACTTATTTTTGTGGGGCTTTGATGCTCCATTCGATTAATGATTAAACAGAAACTCTTTGCTGCTGAGGATGGCCCAATACATGTCCTCGATGGCCGGGCGTTGGTCTTTTTCCCCGGCATCGGCCAGCACCTTGAGAATTTTTTGTTTCTCCACCGGGCTGGGGAAACGGGACAGCGCGGTGAGGTACGCTTCGTCGATGATTTTATCCGTCGGCGCTTTTTCGGCCAGCCACTTGGTAATTTGATTCTCCTTGGCCGCCAGTTTCTTGTTGATGGTGTCGCCGTTGGCGAGGTGCAGCACCTGGGTGACGTTGGGCTCAGCCGTGCGCTCGCACTCACAGGTTTTTTCCCGTTCCGGCCGACCGAAGGATTTCAGGAAATAGGAATCGACATTGGAATCGGGCAGTTGCATCGCCCGCCAGCCTTTGGGATAGCCCTTAAACTCCGACGGCGCGGCGGCGGCTTCGGAAAGCGTGTCGAGCAGCACTTCCGCCATGAGGCGGCGCGGAAAATAATGTGAGTAAAAGCGGGTGTCGGCCGCATTCTCCGGCAGGGCCGTGCTGGTGCGCTGGTAGGTCTCAGATTGCAGGATGGCC
>JAQGOT010000030.1 GCA_028293465.1 Pedosphaera sp.
AACAACAACATTGACATCGGCAATCCCGGTTTTAACAACGAAAGCGACACCATCCGCATCGGAACGACCCAGACCAAGGCGGTCATGCTGGGCATTTATCCCACCACCATCGCCAGCGGTGCCGGCATTGTTTGCGTCAATTCATCGGGGCTGCTGGGCACGGGGTCGGCGGGGCTCGCCACGCTCGCCGGCGACATCCAACTGTCCGGGGGCGCCGCCTACCATCACCTGGAACTCAGCGGCGGAAATGCCACCGGCTATCTCTACGGCTCGTTTCCGGCCCTCGGCGACGGCATTCACCTGGGCTACAACTATTATTACGACGCCAACGGCGTAGGCCATCTTTCCACCAGCGGCGGCGGCACGTCACGCATCACCGCGAGGTATGGCGAAATCATAATGGCGGTTGGCGGGGTCAACAGCGCGCCGACGACCACGAGAGTGGACGTGACCACCACCGGCGTCTCGGTCTTTGGCACGTTCAACAACAGCAGCGATCGCAACGCCAAGCAGGATTTCGCGCCGGTAAGTCCCGCGCAAATCCTCGACAAGGTCCTGCAACTGCCGCTCTGTGAATGGAGCTATAAAACGGACGCGGGGACGCGGCACATCGGCCCGATGGGGCAGGATTTTTACTCCCTTTTCAACATCGGCACGGATGAGAAGCACATTGCGCCCATCGACGAAGGCGGCGTGGCGCTGGCGGCCATCCAGGGATTGAATCAGAAGCTGAATGAAAAGGACGCCCAGCTCCAGGCTCTGGCACAGCGTCTCGAAAAATTGGAACAACTGCTCAACCAGAAGAATGAAGGTGACAAGTGAAAAACTCGAATCCCCAAATCAACCCAAACGGCCGCACTGGAATCCTTGTGGCCGGAAAACTTCGAGCTTCACTCGTCTCCGGGTTTGGCTGCTTGATTCTTTGCTTCAGCACAACAGCCTTTGCCCAGAATTACTCCATTAACTGGTATAAAATCGCCGGAGGCGGCGGCACGAGCACGGGCGGCGTGTATTCCGTCAGCGGCACCATCGGACAGCATGACGCGGGCGGGCCGATGACCGGCGGCAATTACTCGCTCACCGGCGGTTTCTGGTCGCTCTTCGCCGTGCAAACTCCCGGAGCGCCGGCTTTGAGCATCAAGCTCACCCCGACCAACACCGCGATGGTCTCCTGGGCTTCGCCTGCCACCGGTTTCAACCTGCAAGTGACCACCAACGTTGCCGGCGGCGTTTGGACCACGCCCGCCGAAACCGTTCAAAACAACGGCACAATCAAGTTCATCATCGTCAATCCACCCACGGGAAATCGCTTCTACCGGCTGAAAAGTCCGTAGACTGCGATCTGTCTCACAGCCGGAAAGTATAGGAATCATCTCGTCGCTGGCCGAGGGGCGGGATCCGATTCTGATCACGCAGCACGGACGCCCGGCGGCTTACCTGGTGGAGGTCGACACCTACGAAGCGCTAAACCATAAACTTGCCCTGCTTGAGAAGGTCGCTCGCGGGGAAAGCGCGATCGGGGAAGGCCGGGTTGTCTCGCATCGGCAGGCCAAAAAGCGGCTGGCGCGCTGGCTGAGCCGGCCTTGAGCGATCTGGCTCCCGCGAAGCTTACAGTTGCCTTACAAATTCCTCCGCCAAGCACACAAAATCTTTACGTGATGCGCGTTGAATACCGGGGAAGGCATTTTACGTTGTCGGCAGATCAAACATTTCATGAAAACGAAAGTCCTTATTCTCGCGCTGGTGCTCGGCGCTTCGGCTGGCTTCCCGGTTGCGCATGCCCAAAATCCGCCACGCGAATTGCAGAAACTTCCCCAAGAGGTCACGCGGGTGCCGGTGGTTTTCTCCGGCGGTCATGAGACCGATCCCAGGGATGGTGGCCGGCCGGTGGTGTTGATTGCGGCGGCGTTGGGAGTTGCGCCGGAGGTGTTCCGGGAAGCGTTTAGCCATGTGCACCCGGCCAACCCAAACGTCGGACCGACCAACGCTGAAGCGCACAAGAACAAGGCCGCCTTGTTGCAAGCCCTCGGAAAATACGGCATCACCAATGAGCGACTGGACACGGTGTCGGATTACTACCGGTACGTTCCGAGCCGCAATGAACTTTGGCGCACGAAGCCGGCGGTGGCGAACGCGCTGGTAAAGGACGGGTCCGTCATCGGCTATGAGCTGGTGAGCGGCGGTTCCGGCTACAGTTCACCGCCAAAGGTGTCCGTGCCGAACATCAAGGGGGCCACCGCCAAGGTTACGCTCGCTTTCGGCAAGGCTTTCGAGAGCAATGGTGCGGTATCGGCCATCACGGTTTCTCAGCCGAATAAATAATGAACGTACCGAAAAGTGGTCAGACCAAAGCTTGGTTCGGTTTGGATTTACTGCTCCTTTTCTTTCTTTCGGCCGCCCTCCGCTGCCGGGTGTCTGACGCGCTTCTTCGCGACCAGGGAGGAAACAATGGCCTCGCTTAGCCACTTCTCATAACGGTCTGAACTCCATTCGCGCTCGATGACCAGCATGCGGTAAATGTCCCGGCCGGTCAGCGTCCAGAAAATATCGCGGGCTTCGGTTTCATCGAGTCCGGGAGGCAACTGACCCGATCGCACGAGGAGGGAAATGGACTGGGCTTGGGCCTCGTAGCGGCCGCATTCTTTTTCCCGCTCGATGGCGGCCAGTTCAGGAATCACCACCCCGGCTTTGCGCAACAGGTCGAACTCAGACCGTTCGGAATCATAGATCTGCCGGGCGATGCGGGCGGCGAATTGGAGACGCGACACCGGTTCCACAATTTCCATCACCTCACCCACAAGCTCCTGATACGCGGGACCAAAGGCCGCGCGATCGATCAGCTCGGTCAGGATCTGGCGTTTGGAACCGAACACAGCGTAAACGGTGGGCGTGGCGACCCCGGCATCGCGGGCGATGGCTTCCATTGTCGCCGCGTCGTAGCCTTTGGTCAGGATGAGCTGCCGCGCCGCGGCGGCGATGCGGGCGCGGGTGTCATCGGCCTGTCTTTGCCGGACGAGGGAATAGTAGGAGCGAACCTTTTTTTTGGCCATTGACGCAGATGATTAATTGATTATAGTTAACTATATCGAATAACAGATTATGCTGTTTGCTTTAACGAATATAACTTACCTGAAAAGGATCAATGAATACAGCAGAGCTTGAACCCCATCAAATGCCCAAGGCAATCATTAATTGGCTGTACGCGGAATTCATGAATGAAGGGAACCCCGCCATTGCCGACGAACTCGTTTCGTCCAGCTTCACCGGGCCGACCGGCGAAGGGCCGGAAGCCTTCAAATCCTCGGTGTTGGCGCTACGGCAGGGCTTTCCCGACCTGCATTTCAAGATTCATGACATGGTGGTGGAAGGTTCCCGCGTGGTGGTGCGCTGGACCTGGCGGGGAACCCATCGCGGACCTTTCGCCGGGATAGCTCCGACCGGACGCCTCGTTTTCAATGAGGGTATAGCCATCTACCGGGTTGAAGATGGGAAAATTGCCGAGTCTTGGGCCCAGATGGACCGTCTCGGTGTGCTGCAACAACTTGGGGCGGTGCCTGCTCTCAGCAACGCGCCTGCTCAAACGAAACCCGCGCGGCCTGCTTAAAGGAGCCTGGACCATGAAACTATTTATTCTCGGAGCCACCGGCGGCATTGGCCGGCACCTGTTGCAGGAGGGGCTTGAGCGCGGTCACCAAGTGACGGCGTATGTCCGCTCGCCGCAGAAGCTTGGTTCCACGCACGAGCGACTGAGGGTGGTGGAAGGGGATGTTTTCAACGCCGATCAAATGGCGCAGTCGATGGCCGGTCACGACGTTGTGCTCTCAGCCTTCGGGCCGACAACGATTCGGGCTTCCACGTTGCGACGCGAGTTCGGACGGACCTTGGCCGCAGCCATGCGGAAAAGCGGTGTCCGCCGAACACAGGTCGTATCCGCCGCCTTTCTCTTTCGAGGTCTGGGCCTCTTCGCCCTTTTGCTAAAGGCGACGCTGTTCCGCCAGATGATCCCCGACATGGCAGGAATGGAAGCCGAAATTTGTCAAAATGATCTGGACTGGACCATCGTGCGTCCGCCGCGCCTTACCAACGGCCCGGCCAGGCACACGTATCGCGTGGCCGATGGGAGTTTGCCGCAGGGCGGATTCCTGATTTCGCGGGCGGATGTGGCGCATTTCATGATTGGGGAAGCCGAAAAGCCGGCTCATGTAAAACAAATTGTTGGGGTGGCTGATTAACCAACGACATGAAAACCAAAATTATTACT
>JAQGOT010000052.1 GCA_028293465.1 Pedosphaera sp.
CCACCGCAGCCACGCTTGCACTCGCCGGCAAACAGATGACCGAAGCCGAGTACGCACTATGGCTGAAGCAAAATTGCCGCCGCGCCTGATCTCCCTCGACCTCGGCGGCCCTTATTCCATCTCCCAAGTTCTGGAGACTCAGAAATGTAACGCGATAAATCCAGCCCCAGGCGCTGGCCTCCGCGCAAGCGAGCGGAATGGTTCACCCCTCGCCTTGGGAAAGAGGGCGGGGTGAGAATTCTCCGAAATAAAATGTCGCGCCTTGAACCCCTGAACCTCAATCCGCGCGGGTAATTGATAACCCACAGCGCATGTTTGCGGTTCCCGGGGCGGATTCAGCCACGGTTGTTTACTCACGCTTCCACGCCCGCAGCCGACCCTCCCTCTACCTCGAAGAGGTTGCGGAACAAAGCCCCAGGTTGCCCCGTCATTCGGGGCTACCTGGGGTAAGGATGCCCCAACTCCCCTACCTCAACGAGGTTGTGGCTCAGGCGGCCAACCGGACGACACCCCATGCTTCGGCGGTGAACAAGGCAGCGGCTTATAGGTGGAATGATCGGCCGCCGGGATGAGAATTCTCCGAAACCATTTTCCGCGCTTTGAACCTGTGAAGTTCAAAATGTGTAAGTGGTGGCTTGTCCACAAACGCATTTTGCGGTTCATGGGGAGGGCGAGCATTCCCAAACTAAGGCCTCGTGCAGAAATAAGCTGATACGAGATGCGCTGGCATCCGGGTGCCAGCCAAGGCGCGACGAGGGAGCATATCCAAGGCGATCTGCAACCGAGGAGCAACGCCGGCTGGCGCCCGGAGGACCAGCAGATCGGGTCAGGTTATTTCTGCACGAGGCCTAACATCTGCCCTTGGACATTGGCTATTAAGATTTCTTTGGGCATTGGGCCTTGGTCATTGGGGTCACTTCCCCGGATACTGCCACACCCAATCGCCCTGCGCGGCATCAAGAACCTTGTTCTTCCCGGTCGAGACCACCACACCACCATCATCCTTTTCATTCCACCCCACCGAGTAGATGAGGAATTGGCCGTCGTCCAAGCGGCGATATTTAAGCGGTTCGCCGGTGAGAACGTCCGGCGGGAGCTTTGGCAGAAAACGCGGCACGAGCGCCTCCAGCGAGTCAGGAACCCGGCCATTCGCCAGGCGATGTCGTTCCAAGGCGCAGGCCAGGATCGCCTCATTCACGCCGGTTTGAGCCCGCGCCGACTTTTGATAACACCTGCTCACGGCGGGCAGCAGCAACCTGGCCATCAAACGATGCTCCCAACAGTTAGCGGCTGTATCTCCGAACAATTTCTCAAAGCTCTTGGCGCTGGCCTCGATGATGGCCGGATGAATCATTCCGGCTGCAGGATCGTACCCCGGCAGGATAAACTGATCGTAAATTTGGTGGTAGGAAACTTGTTCCTGATAAATCCATCCACGGGGGGCGAGGTGAAACAGGAGCGCGTCCACAAAATTGTTGCCGCCTCCTAGTTCGGTAAATAGCCGCGCTCCATCCGGCCTCTCGCGCAAATGGGCTATCGTTTCATCGCCCGCCGCCCGTTCTGCGCCCATCGGTTGCTCCAGGTCACGGATCAAGGTGAGATCCCGCAGCCGCGCCTGAAAATCCTGCAATTGCGCTTCCGTCCATTGCCGTCCCGCCAGCCCTTCCCACACGGCTTGCAAGGCCTGGTCCATGACCGCCACGCGCAGCAGGTATGAAATCAGAAACGGCTCCTCCTTCACCGAGTCAGCCAGATACAGTATGAAGTTAACATCCTCGCATGCGGCCTCGGTTTTCCCCAACGCCAGTTCCGCCGCCGCGCGCACTTCCAAAACCCGGCTGGTGCGGTTGACCACCGCCAGATGCGGTAGCAGGATGGCCCAGGGGTTTTCCTCGTCGTAGCGCACATTGAACCGCGCATGCGGCCGGTGGCTGGCCTCGCGGAGTTCCTCCAACACCGGACGAAATTCCTGGAACGCCTCCATCACCGCGGCCGCCACTGCTTTGTCGTCGACACCGGCCGGTTGGGCGTTCGTCGGCGTGGCGGATTTATTTTTCTCATGCTGCAGATGCCTGAGCCATTCCGCCAGCTCCGTTTTCTGCCCCGCGCGCCAGCCCTGGCGCCCCTCGCTCGGGCCGGAACCGACAACCGTGGCAAATTCCGAGACTCGCTTGAACCCGTTGGTATCCCGCCACCGCGATTCCCCCGGCTTGAGGGGCGTGGGGTTGAAATCAAACAACGGCGCCAGGAACGGCGTCATGGCAAAGTTCTGATCGTCCGGCACGGGTGGAGGAATGAAAGCCTTCAGATGCAGCCTTATTCCGCGTGCATCTAGCTTTGTTTTATAAGCCGCCCAGGCCCGCTGTCCCCGCCAGTTCACCACCGCGTAACACAGGGCGATGAGCGTGAGCAACGCCGCCAGGCCGATCAAACCGCGCCGCAGCATCCGCCAACTGAAGCACCAGCGGAACAGGCGGACAAACGTGGGCATCCGGGACGGACTCGGCGATGAAGTAAGAGTTTCCATATGATGATCAGGTAATCAGGCGAAAAGGATGGTTGGTCGCTGTTCGCTCCGCGGCGGCGGAACGACGGCGGGTAAAGCGATTTCCGGGGTGATCGGTTCGAGCAATTGCACCAGCAAACGCCGCTGTTCCCGCAGCGCCATGAGCGTTTCACGGTTGGGCATCGCCGTCTCGGCGCTGGCCAGCGTGAAGGTCTTGTCCGGACTCAGATTCAAAACTGCGATGACGAGCCAGACCGCCGCCATCCCCAGCCAAATTCGCCGGCAGGGCCAGATAAGTTCCTGCCACAACTTCCTCACCACAAAGGACAAGTTCAGAGCCGGCCGCGATTCGCGACTCCCGCTTGCGGTTGCAACTTCGGCATGTTCCCCCAGAACCTTCTGGCGGAGCGCATCCAGTTTGGTTTCCACTGGCGCATGCCGTTTTAACAAAATTTCCCGTGGCGTTTTCATAGGTTCGTTTCCTCAATCAGTTTTCGCAGCGCTTTCTTGGCGTAATGCATCCGGGATTTCACCGTGCCGAGTTGCGCACCGGTGATTTCGGCAATCTCTTCGAGCGCAAAATCCTCCACAAAATGCAGCAACAACACCGAGCGTTGCGCCACGGGCAGGCGGGCGATCAATTCCATGAAAGCCTCCTCCTGCTCCTTGCGCACGAGCACATCACTGGGCGCGTCCTCATATTCCGGCGGCGCTCCGGATTGTTCCTCCAGGAATTCCCTTTCGCGACCCTTCCTGCGCCAGATCTGGATGCACTTCTGGTGCGCGATGCTGAACAGCCACGAACCGAACTTTTCATCGTCCTGGAGGCCGGCCAGGTGCCGCACCGCGCTGATGAAAGTTTCCTGAACCACATCCAGGCTGGCTTGTTCATTGTGGACCAGTTCGAAAACATAAACATACAAGGGAAGCTGGTAGCGCTTGAACAGGGTGTTCCAAGCTTCCGGTTTCCCGGTCCGGGCATCCTGCACAGGCAGTTGTTCGTGTTCGGCCACTACCAGCATCTATACCGAGTGGAATGACCGAAGCGAGCAAAGGTTCAACGGAATGTAAATTAATTATCGTAACGCCACCCGGCCAAAGCGACTGGGTCAAGGCATCATCAATTAAATCAATTGCTTGCAGCTTTTTATCGATTACTCTCGCCACGCTGCCATGCCTTAAGGTTGCAGCGTGAAAACTCAAGGTAACCAGGAAACAACTGAAGAATCTTCCTTTCTCCGCGCCTCAAACGCCGGATGGAAC
>JAQGOT010000090.1 GCA_028293465.1 Pedosphaera sp.
TGCGCGAGGGGCGGCGGGTGTTTGTCTATGAACACCCCAAGTCCGGCGACATCTTCACCATCGTCGATCCAGATTTGCAGCTTAATCAACTCGAAGAAGTGCAGCGGGATGTCGCCAACTTGCTCGAGCACGGCCTGAACCCGCCGGAAGCGCAGCCGACTGCGCCCGTCAGCGGTGCCGACACCCCGGAGGAAGCCGTTGCGCTCGTGCCGGAGGCGGAACCCGCCGCGACCAGTTGACTTTTATGCCATGAAACCGAACGACAGGCGGGAAAATCGGCCTGGTCGTCGTCAGCGTGCCTCAAGGACGAGGACGACAACCGGGACGAGAATGAAATGGTGGGCGATTCCAGCCAATGCTGGTGATCCGACCGCCCCCCAACTCCTCTCCGACAAGTGAGTGCTTACCCTGAGTTGGAAAAGCGCCTGGACTATGTCTTCCGCGATGTCGAGTTGCTCCGCCTTGCCCTGACGCATCCCTCGGTGGCGCATGAACAGGGTATGCCGGTGCAACACAACCAACGGTTGGAATTCCTCGGGGACGCCGTTTTGCAAGTCGTGCTCACCCGGGCGCTTTATGAGAAGTTCCCGGCCTTTGGTGAAGGTCCGTTGACCAAGGCCCGCGCCAAGCTGGTGAATCGCCGTTCACTTGCGGAGAAGGGGCGCAGTCTCGGCTTGGGTCAACACCTGATCCTGAGCCGCGGGGAGGAATCCCACGGCGGCCGCGAACGACCCTCGGCTTTGGCCGATACCTACGAGGCGGTGCTGGGCGCGATATTTCTCGACGGCGGTTTCATGGCAGCGGAGCACTTTATTGTGAACCATTTCCGTGATGCCTTTGGCGAGTTGTCCGAGATTCCGACGCTGGAGAATCCCAAGGGCGAACTGCAGGAACTGTTGCAGGCGCATTCTTCGGAAGCGCCGCACTATCACGTCATCTCCGCCAGCGGGCCGGACCATGACCGCCTTTTTGAATGCACCGTGCATCACGCGGGGGTGGAGCTGGCGCGCGGCAGCGGCAAGAGCAAGAAAGCCGCCGAGAGCGAAGCCGCCCTGGCCGCGCTCGCCGCGCTTCGCAAGCAGAACTTGGCCGAGAGCCAGCCGTAGATTCGCTGACGTTCCATAGTTAGTTCCTCCAAGTTATTCGCTTAGGATTCGGCCGCCAGCCCGCCTTGATTGCTCGGTAAACTATTTGAACTTTTTCATCTGCGCCGGAATGGGATCAGACTGCGAGCAGGCTTGCTTGACTTCACTAGTCGCACGATCCACAATCCGCCCCATGATTTCCTGCCAGAGATCCACTGGCATACTTAAACGAAAGTCTGCTTTCACGCTGATTGAGTTGCTTGTGGTCATTGCCATCATCGCCATTCTGGCAAGCCTGTTGCTGCCTGCGTTGAGCAAGGCGAAAGAGAAGGCCAACAGCACCGGTTGTCTGAATAACCTCAAACAGTTGCAATACTGTTGGCAGATGTACGCGGACGACAACAATGAGGTCCTCGTGAAGAATTGGACCGCCGGTATTTCCGCCGCGCCCTGCGCCTGGATTGTCGGGGACGCGCAATCCGATCCTCTGTCGTTGCAGAATAGTGCCCTGCAAAAAGGCGCCCTTTGGCAGTACAACAAATCGGCGGGGATTTACCACTGCCCCGCCGACCGGTCAACCATTCTGAACAAACCGGACCTCCGCGTCCGGAGCTACGCCATGAGCACGACCATGAACTGCGTGAATAGCGGCAATAATTGCGATTTACCGGAGAATTCGGCTCCCATTTATAAGATGGGCCAGATTTTGAACCCGGGGATTTCCGGAGCTTCGGTCTTTGTGGACGAGCGGGAGGACAGCATAGATAACGGTGCTTTTGGAATTTACAGTTTGAATCCTGACAACAAGGTCAGGGGCTACTGGAATGTTCCCGCAACCAGGCACAGCAAGGGATGCAACATCTCCTTTGCCGACAGCCATGCCGAGCATTGGAAATGGCTGGACAACTATGTATTTGAACCGGACATAACCAAAGTAAAGTTCGGGGCCAATGCCAATGACAGTGACCGCGATGCCCGGAGGCTCGAGGGAACGGTTCCTTAACCTTCCATCTTTAGTTTGTGCAGGTTCCCTTACCAAAGCGAGCTTCGAGCGACCCGGCTCCGACAAATGGCTGACTATTTTTAAACAATCCAACAATGACTCATTCAGATCCGAATGCCCCCGTCGCCTTAACCAACCGCCGCCTACTCAAAATGAAGACAAAAACCCTGCTGTGTTCCCTGCTCGCTGCCACCCTTGGCAGCCTTATCCCCTCCACCTTCGCGGCCCCGTATACTTTCATCGAGGGCTATACCGTATTGGATGAAACCACCAGCCCTGGCATCGGCTCCAATCTGGGCCAAACCTGCGCCGCCGAGCGTGACATCGCCGTGGATTCGGCCCGGAATATCATTTACATCGGCCGCGGCAACATAATCAACAGCGCCAGCCCGACTGACGGCCGGAGCACCACCATTCAGGGGTTGGCCGCAATTGTCATCGCGAACAATGCCAACGGCGCCTACACCGACACCGGCCTGATTGTCGCCGCAGCCAATCAACCGGCCCTGTCATTTCATCAAGCCCTGGCCTACGATCCCACCGCGGACAAGCTCTTCGTTTTCGGCGGTGGTGCGGTTGCCACCCCGGTGCTCTTCAGCGCGCCCGGCGGAACCCTGGGGGGAGCGCCCGCGGGTGGCGACACCGGTGCCACCAATGGGATTCTGCTTAAGGAGTTTCAGGTCGCCACCAACCAAGATTCTGCCGCCGCTTCCACGACCAGCCGTGGCGGCACCCCCCGCAATCTTGCAATTCGAACCTCCGGTGGAGTAACCACGGCCTATTTGGCCATGGGCAATCACGCCCAGGCTTGGAGCAATGACGAAGGCAACCTGGCCAGCGCCACCTACCCGTGGCGGCGCCTCTGGGATACTTTGCGCTTTCCGCTCTCCACGAATGTCAATAACCGCGTCGCCACCGGCGGTTCCAGCGTTAACGGCATCGCCGTCGACGACGAAGGAAATTGTTTCGTAAATCAACAGAACGGCGTTGGCGGGGCGCACATCTGGATGGTTCCCGCCAATGTCGCCAGCCTGACGACGAACCTGCAATTTCTGGATTTTGCCGATCGGGCCATCGGCGGGACCAACACCAGTGTCGATGCGGTTGTCCTTCCGCTCATTCCGCAAGTAGCGTCGGGTTTGGATAACGGAGACTCCCAAGGCATCACTTATTTCCGGGCTGCGGATGGCCGTAAAGGCCTCTTTGTGAGCGACGTTAACACCACCAGCAACCTCCGTGGCATAACCCGCTGGACTTTCGATAATCAAGCCTCCACGAACGCGAATGGCGCTCCTTTCCTCGGTGCGGTTATTCTGGACGGGCTTGGGGCCAACCAGCCGGCCAGCGGACAAGACACCATCCTGAAAACGATGCGGCTCAAGACCGCCACCGCTGGACAAACCCAGCCTGGCGGCACGGGCAGCGGATCCAATATTCTGCTCTACAACGATGTCAACAGCATCACCAATCCTTCCGTCCTTTACTTCAGCGCTTTGGTCACCGACACCAATAAGGGCCAGACCATTCCAACAGCGTGCCTTGGCAAGATCGCCATTCCCGCCTTGCCGGCAGCCCCGTCCGTTCCGGCCGTGGTCAATGGTCCGCAGAGTCAAACCGCCTTCCAAGGCGCGTTCGTCACCTTCAGTGTGACGGCCACCGGCTTTGGCACCTTGAAATATCAATGGAAGTTCAATGACACAAATCTGAACACAACGAACATCATTGCCAACGCGACCAACAGTTCATTGCTGGTGACCAACCTGCAATTCACCAATGCGGGCAATTACTTTGTGGTGGTGACCAATACGTTTGGGGCAACTTCCTCCACCAATGCCGTTTTGACCATTGTGCCTTCGCTCCTGACCGGGGCTCAATCTTCGCTTTGGAGCCTGGCCCCCGGTAACCGCACCTATCTGGCCAACGATGACGCCCAACGCGGTCTCGCTTACAATCCGGTTTCGGGCAACGTGCTGATAATCAGCCGCACCCCCACGAACGGCGTTCATATCCTGAACTCCACGAACGGCGCGGATCTTGGCACCTTGAATGTCAGCGTCGTCAGCCAGGGCACCTACCTCCTCAACATGATTGGCGTGGCCGATGACGGCGCCGTTTATGCCGCCAATCTTTCGCTCGCCCAGAGTGGCGACCAGACCTTCAAGATCTATCGCTGGGCTGATGATTCCACAAATACGATCCCTACGCTCGCGTATGCCGATAGTCCGCTGGTTGGGCGCATTGGCGATACCTTGGCCGTGCGCGGTTCCGGCGCCAATACGGAGATCCTCGCAGCCTCCCGTAACGGCACTCAGGTGGTCCTTTTCAACACCGCGGACGGCGTTAACTTCAACGCCAACACCATCGACGTGACCACCGCCCCGGCTGGAGGATTTGCAGGTTTGGGTCTTGCGTTCGGCAAGGGCGAAACCTTCTGGGCCAAGTCCAGCGGTTTCTTCTTGCGGCAGGTGGCATTCGATTTGAATGCCGGAACCAACGGAATCATCAATGCCTTCACCAATCTCGCCAACACGGTGATTAATATTGGGGTTGATACGTCCAATGATCTGTTGGCCGGCATTGCCAACCGTGGCACAACCCCGGACAACCTGGAGCTGTTTGATATCCAGAATCTGTCGAATGAACCCGTACTGCTGGATCAGGACTTCTTCGCGACGGGTAACTTCAACGGGAACGCCACGGGCTCGGTGGCCTTCGATGTCGCAGGCGGCAGGATCTTTGCGCTCGACTCCGACAACGGCATCGCCGCCTTCAAAGTGGTTGCCCGTCTGCACACGACTCCTTCGGGCAACAGCGTGACCTTCACCTGGACCGGGCCCAGTGCCTTGCAGTCGGCGACCACCCTCACGGGACCGTGGACGAACGTTCCGGGTGCCGCGAGTGGCTACACCATTGCGAGCCCAACCTCCACGGTGTTCTATCGCCTGGCGCGTTAACCGGGTGCCGGAATAGAAACCGTTAATACTTCATCCCGCCGTCAGAGCAGTCTGGCGGCGGGTTTTTCTTTGCAGCTTTCGCGCAAATCGGGGACAAACAGGCATGCTTTTCAATGCTGATCGTAAAGTGCTGATTGGAGTGGTCCACCTTTTGCCGCTGCCTGGTTCGCCGCGGTGGCAGGGGAAAGTGGCGGAGGTGATTAAAAAGGCGGTGGCGGATGCCAAGGCGTACGAGCAGGGCGGAGCGCATGCCTTGTTCATCGAGAACTTTGGCGATGTGCCATTCACCAAATCAACGGTCGGCCACGAGACGGTGGCGGCGATGTCGGCGGTCGGTTGTGCGGTGCGGGAGGCGGTGCGGTTGCCCATCGGATTCAACGTGCTGCGGAATGACGCCCGGGCGGCGCTGGCCCTGTGCGTGGCGTGCGGCGGCAGCTTCATTCGCGTCAATGTCCATACCGGCGCCATGCTCACCGACCAGGGGATCATTGAAGGCAATGCTTACGAAACGGTGCGTTATCGCAGGAGCCTTTGTCCGGAAGCGGCGATTTTTGCGGACGTTCATGTGAAGCATGCGGTGCCGCTGGGGAACTGGACGATTGAAGATTCGGCGCACGACACCTTGGAACGCGGACTGGCGGATGCGTTGATCATCTCGGGCAGCGGCACGGGAGTGGCGGCGAACGTCCCGGACGTTCAACGGGTGCGCCAGGCGTGCCCGTCCGCGCGCATCCTGCTGGGCAGCGGAGTGACGCTCAAGAACGCGCCCGAGTTTCTGCGGCTGGCGGATGGCTTCATCGTCGGCAGCTCGCTCAAGCGGGGTGGCAAACTGGCCAACCCCGTGGATGCCAAGCGGGTAGCTGCGCTAGCGCGGGTGATGAAGGCCTGACCTGAATCCTTCGGCCGCAATCATCCCTACGCGCAATTTATTCCCGCAGCCAATGGGTCGGGCAGCAGTTGAGTTTTGTTTCTGCCTGGGGAATGATAAAGGAAATTTGCTATCCTTAAGCGTGAGTTTTACCCTACAAGAAACAACATGGCGCCATCTGATTTGCTCCTAAAGCTTTCCAATGTCACGCAGCGTTACGATGCCGCGGCCGGCACCGACGCGGTGGCGGTGCTCAAGGGCATTTCGCTGGAGGTCGCGCGCGGTGAATCGCTGGCGATCATCGGGCCGTCGGGTTCCGGGAAGAGCACGCTGTTGAATATCGTCGGCACGTTGGACCGGGCGACCACCGGGGAAGTCACGCTGGCGGGGCAGGACCTGACCCGGTTGGATGAGAAGCAACTGGCGGCCGTGCGGAACCGGCAGATTGGTTTTGTTTTTCAAGCGCATTACCTGCTGCCGCAATGCACAGTTTGGGAGAACGTGCTGGTGCCAACGTTGGCGGGCGGGGGCGGGGCGGGGTGGCAGTCGGCGCCGGATCGGGCGGAGCGGCTGTTGAAGCGCGTCGGGTTGGGGGAGAGAATGTCGCATCGGCCGGGGCAGCTTTCCGGCGGTGAGCGCCAGCGGGTGGCGGTGGTGCGGGCGTTGATCAACCAACCGCAACTGCTCTTGGCCGATGAGCCCACTGGGGCGTTGGATCGCGCGTCGGCGCAACAACTCGCGCAATTGCTGCTGGAATTGAATCGCGAGGAGGGCGTCACCCTGATCGTCGCGACGCACGCGCTCGATCTGGCGCACAAATTGGGCCGGGTTTTGGAATTGAAAGACGGGATGCTGGTGACCGCGGAGTGAGATCATGACCGGCTGGACCCTCATTCTTCGCAGCCTGCGCTTTCATGCCCGGGCGCATTTGGGCGTGGTGCTGGGCGCGACAGTCGGCAGCGCGGCCCTCGTTGGTGCGCTGGTGGGGGGCGATTCGGTGCGCGAGAGTTTGCGCGAACTGGCGTTGGCGCGGTTGGGGCGGGTTGAGACAGCGATGGCGTCCAATGACCGGTTTTTTCGCGCCGAACTCGCGGGCCAGCCGGGCAGGTCGGGCGAAATTCCAAAACCCGCGGCCGTTTTGGAGTTGCCCGGCACAGCGGCCACGGAGGATGCTGCCGCCCGCGCGAATCATGTGCAGGTGCTGGGAGTGAATTCATCCTTTTGGCACCTTGCAGAACTTCCTCCCTCGCTAACGGACATTCCAACGGACGCCGTCGTCCTGAATGAGCCCCTAGCCGCCCAACTCAAGGCAAAGATAGGAGACACCATCTTATTGCGAGTGCAAAAACCGAGCCTCCTTTCCCGCGATGCACCACTTACTCCGCAGGAGGATTCTTCGGTCGCACTCCGGTTAAAACTCGTGTCAGTTGTCTCGGACCCGCAGTTTGGCAGGTTCAGCTTACAGGCGAATCAAATCCCACCGCTCAACGCATTTGTTAATCTGGCAGTGCTTCAGGACAAGAGCGGCCAGAAGGATCGCGCGAACCTTTTGCTGATTCCAGAAATCGCTCGGGAAGGGAAACGTCGTGAACAAACCGAGGAAATGCAGACTCGCATGTGGCCGGATGCGCTTTTTATCCCGGCGAAACCGTATAAGGATGATAGCCTTGCGGAAGCTGCAAATGATGGCCTGCGTGGGTCCTGGCAGCTCGCCGATGCGCAATTGGAAGTGCGCGAGGTGCCCGGGGTCGGCGCATTAGAACTTCGGAGCGACCGGGTTTTTCTCGATCCGCCGGTGGTGGAGGCGGCGCGAAAGGTGGCGACCAATGCCCAGCCGATTCTCACCTATTTCGTCAATGAACTCCGCGCCGGGACCAACGCCACGCCTTACTCCATGGTCACGGCCATGGGCGCACCCATCGTGCCGGCGGAGATGCGCGATGATGAAATTCTGATCAACCAATGGCTCGCGGACGATCTCCAAGCCAAACCGGGTGATGCGCTGCGGTTGACCTATTTTGTCATCGGCAACGGGCGCGCGCTGGAAGAGCGGCAAGGCGAATTCCATATTCGCGGCATCCTTCCGCTGAGCGGCGCGGCGGCGGACCGCACATTGATGCCGGAGTTTCCCGGGCTGTCCAAAGCGGAAAGTTCCCGCGATTGGGATGCCGGCTTTCCGATCCAACTCAACAAGATCCGCGACAAAGATGAGAAATATTGGCAGCAACATCGCGGCACGCCGAAGGCTTTCGTGACGTTGGCGG
>JAQGOT010000164.1 GCA_028293465.1 Pedosphaera sp.
AAGGGAGAAAGTTGCTAAGTGTGCGACCAATTATGCAGCTTTCTACCTTGGGCCAGCATGTTTGCTGCGCGCCCATTTTTTACCGGGTTCCGCCGCAAAAGTATATTGGGGTGATGACCCCAGAGGAGAGCGGCCCGCAGATTTTACGAGGCGGTGGCCGGGACAGGCGCGCTTCGCCGGTGGCGGAGCCACTTCATGGTTTTCCAACCGAGCCAGACGCTGCCAATCGCCACGATGAGCAGAATAATTCCAGCAATTTGCCAAACACGGCGTTCGCGGCGAGCATCTTCGAATCGCCGGAGCACTTTGGCGGTTTCCGTGTCGGTCAGGCCCATGGCTCTGATGCGATGCTCGACCCGGTCGGCTACATTCATGGCGTCGGGGAAAGAATCCCAGGTCCAGAAGCGGAGCGAGGGGCGAAAATAGCCGAGTTCGTTCAGCAGGGAAATCGGAAACAGGAATGACGAACCGACGGTGTCCTCGTCCATCATTTTGAAGGAGCCGTCAGGGTTCATCGTTTCGCGGAGGCAGAAGTCCATCATCCTGCGCATCTCGGCGCGCGCAAGTTCGCACTGGTCTTCCCTCATCAAGGGCCAGCCTATACGAAACAGCCGCGCAACATCATAGTTGTGGTGGTTCGACGGGACGCCTTCCTCAAGCCAGCCGAAGGGATATTCCTGGTCCTTCATGGCGATGAGGGTGCGCATCATCTCGGGGACGTGTTGGATGGTGTCGCGGCGATAGGAGACGATGTGGAAAGTGACGCTCAGGTCGGCGGTCTTGCGGATGGTTCCTTCAGGGAGCCGGTACCAGCCGCCAAAAAAGCCCGTCTGTGGGTCCTGCCAATGTTTGTCTTCATAATCAAGGAGCGCCTGTTTCAGCGCGGGATCAAAGGCGTACACCTCGCCGACCTCGCCCAGGATGAATCGCTCGATGGCGGTGATGGCGATGTTGAGTTCAAAACGATTGTCGATGCCGGTTTTGCTCACGTCCGAGATGAGGAGTGAATCGAGATAGGCGCGCAACTTTCCCGGGCTGTTGATGCGGTCGGGGAGTTTCAAAAGCAGCTTCGGTTTCTCGCCGCGCTCGACGCGATCCTCCACCTCTTCAATTGTGGAATCCAGTTTGAGAAACCAGGCTTCGCTGCAATGATCGTAGCTGCCATCGGCTGCGATTTGTTCGCGCGCGTCCGGCGGGTCGGCGGGTCGGTTCAACATTTCGCGCAGGTCGCGCAAGCGGCGTTCGATGTGGTCCCAGTGCGCTGAATAATAAGTGAGCCAGCGGGCTTCGAGGAATAATTGGCTGGAGCAAGGGGTGGCGCGTCCGTTGCGGGTTTGCCGAGCCAATTCAGTCTGCAACTGCTCCAGTTCTTGCACGTATTTGCGGTGCCTCTCGCGATATTGCGGATCGAAGGTGATGAAGTCGGGCGTGGGATCGTAGCCGAAGACGCTGCGGGATTCTGCGCGGGCAGCGGAGGAAAGGGCGGCTTGCAGCCTGGGAAGGGTTCCGCTGAGGGCAAATAAAAGCACCAAGATCAGGAAGCGGCGGTGCATGACACCAGAATTATCACTTTTTTGAAAGTCGGTAAATTGGAATTGTGCGGGCGGAAAGGGTGTGCGCGTCAGGCCGGCCTGGGCAGGGCGAGAACGACGGCACCGATCAGGATCAATGAGCCGCCAACCCAGTGCTGCCAGGTGAGTTTTTCGTGCAGGATGAGAGCGGCGAGGGCGATGGCGAAGACGACGCTGAGTTTGTCCACCGGCGCGACACGGGAGGCCGGGCCGAGTTGCAACGCGCGAAAATAACAGAGCCACGAAAGGCCGGTGGCGAGGCCGGACAGGGCGAGGAAAAGCCAGGTGCGGCGGGAGAGCGTTTGGAGGGAAGCGAGGGGACTGGTGGCGCAGGCAATGCCCCAACTGAAGATGAGGACGACGGTGGTCCGGATGGCGGTGGCCAGATTTGAATCGACGCCAGCAACGCCGATTTTGGCGAGGATGGCGGTGATGCCGGCAAAGAACGCGGAGAGGAGCGCCCAGAGAATCCAATTCATAGGCGTGAAGTTGGCCGAACGGGGCCGGGAGGTCAAACACGACCAGCGCAGGCGGCGGCTTTACTCCACCGGAAAAACGGATAGAGACCCATCGCGGCCAGCCCGAGAGCGATCAGGGCATCGATGCCGGGCTCAGGAACCGCGCTATATAATTCAAATTCATCAATGGCGGCATAGTCACCGACGAGATTTCCCTGGTCGCCGGTCTGGATAGGCAAGGGATTGTTGCGGACGCGGATGCCCGTGACATCCAAGTTGAAACCGAGCGTGTAAAGATGACGCACTGACGAATCGCCAGGCGGATTAACCGTATAATCGAAATCGGTGAGGGGCAGCCACAAGGAATCGCGGGTGCCGGCGTCGGGATTGGGTGTGGTGGTGTATTCGACCAGAAAATGGTTCCCGAGGGTGCGGTCGGTCATCACCCCGGTGTTGTCGCGACCGAAGGCCAGTGCGCCGATGGAAACGGTGGTGTTAAAACTGATGCCGAAGAAGGAGAAATCGGACCCGGCAATCCAAGCGTTCCCGTTGCCATACAGGCCATCGTTCAACTTGGCGATGTCAAAGGGGACGCCGATGGAATCCTGGGCAAAAGCGGTGGCGCCGGGCATGGTGGCCAAATTGTTGGGGGCGAAGGAGCCGCCGGTCTCAACGAGGGCTTGAGCTTGGGTAGAGGGGATGGCGAAACCGAGGCCCAAGGCCAGCAGCAGTGACCAGGCCAGTTTGGTGGTTCCGAAGCCGGGTTTATGGACAACCCGAGCCGAAGGCGGGACAGTTAAAATGCGTGAGGGCTTCATTTCGCGTTCTATTTAGCGGACTTTTCTAGATTTGAGACCGGATTTCCAATGTTGTGAGGATGTGTGCAGTTCTCATGCCATGATGGGCGACAGGGCAGGGAATCCGTGGGTGGGAGGAGAGCTTGGCTGGTCAGTTAGCGCAAGCAGCCCACCGGCAAATGAGGCATTCAAACGCCTGTGCGTGGTAACAGTCCGCGAGCACTCTTGGTATGCCCGGGTCTCCACTTTCCACTTTGATTGTTGCCGTCCGGCGGTTATGGACAAGAGCAATGGAAAGCGGCGTTCGGTATTTGATGCAATCGAGGATTTCCAAACTCTTCGAGATCGACGTGCGGTCACTGGCGCTGTTTCGGATCGCGCTCGGGATTTTGATTCTCCTCGATCTGGGGACGCGGGCGCTGGATTTGCGGGGGCATTACACCGATGGCGGGGTTTGGCCGCGCGCGCTGGCGGCGCATGAACTGGCGCTGGAACGACACTGGTATTTTTCGCTGCATCTGCTCGGCGGCTCGACGGTCTTCGCGGCGGGACTGTTCGCCGTGGCTGCGATGGTGGCGGTGGCGTTGATAATTGGTTATCGGACGCGGCTGGCCACGGTGCTCTCGTGGATTCTGCTGATTTCCCTCCACATGCGCATGGAACGGGTGGTCAACAGCGGCGACATGTTGTTTCGGATGCTGCTTTTCTGGGGCATGTTTCTCCCGCTGGGCGCTTGCCGGTCGGTCGATGCGCGCCAGGGAAAGGCGGGTCAGCCGCAGGCCGTTTTCTCGGCCGCGACCGTCGCGCTCCTGTTGCAGGTGTGCGTGGTCTACTGGTTCAGCGTGGCTTACAAATGGGAGCCGGGCTGGACGTTCCGGGGAGACGCACTCCACACGATCTTGGGCCGGGAGGCCGTGACAACCCGATTCGGCTCGGCGTTGCTCGCGTTTCCGGAGTTGTTGCGCGTGCTGACGTTCGCCACGCTGGGTCTCGAAATGATCGGGCCGGTGCTGGCTTTTGTGCCAATTGCCAACGGGAGGCTGCGCACCGCAGTGGTGTTTGTTTTCTGGGTTTTTCATCTCGGGGTGCTGGGCACCACGATGAAAGTCGGGCTCTTTCCGCTCATCAGCGCGGTCGGTTGGGTGGCCTTTCTGCCGTCGTGGTTTTGGGAGAGAGTCCTGCGGCCTGCGCCGGTGAACGCGGGTGTTCCGTTGCGCACGCATTGGGCGGTGAACGGGGCGGTGGGCACGGTATTCCTGCTCACCTTGTTTTGGAACCTGCGCGAACTGAATCCAAAGCGTTTCGGGGCGCTGTTGCCGCGGGCGGCTGACCCGATCATGTATCTGCTCAACCTGGATCAGAAGTATGCGATGTTTTCCGGCCAGCACACCTTTGAAGTCTGGCTTCTGGCGCTCGGCAG
Source organism: Pedosphaera sp. (assembly GCA_028293465.1). GTDB lineage: Bacteria > Verrucomicrobiota > Verrucomicrobiia > Limisphaerales > Pedosphaeraceae > JAQGOT01. Next base: position 4,247 of record JAQGOT010000164.1, read on the forward strand.
ATTGCATGATGGCACGGAGGTTAACGTCCTGACGGGAGGCGAATCCAAAGGGGAACAAAGGCCGAAGCGGCTCGCCGAGCAATTCCGCACTTTCCGTTGGTCGCTTTATCCCGAGCAGGCAAACAACAAATCGCGTCCGGCACGAGTGAAGGTTTACGCGGCGTATTTAAAGCGGGAATGGAACCGCAAGCATCCGTTGGAGCGCGCCGTGGACGTGCTGGAGATTTATTGCATGTACGAAGCGATCAACGGTTCGCGCTCAGCCCCGGAAGCGGAGTTGATTTACTCGGACCTGGAATCGACGTCGGCCAAAGGCACTGGGGCGAGCGTTGGCTGGGGAATGTCGGTGAAGCAGGTGGCACAATAAGGGGCAGCCGATCGTCCAGCACGTTGGCATCGACAAATTGAGAACCCGCGCCTAATGTCACGTCAATTAACGGAGGTGCAGGGTGGTTTTTATGATCAAAGGTTCGGCGTCTCCAGGCGCAAGCAGAAGGGGCATTTCACCCAAAAATTGCTGCGTGTTGAATGGTGGCAGCGGCGCGTGGGCGTTTGAACCGCTGGCGATGCAACTTTCGTCTGCCTTGGGCGTTGATGTTTCCGTTGAGCCGCGGCGGTTTAATTACCTGCTGCACGTGGAAGGCTCCACCCAATCGTTGGAGGGGACCTCTTTCATTCCGCTGGAGGCGATCCGCCTAGCTTCTGACAAGCGGTTGCTGGCGGCAGCGTTTCAGGAGCATGGGGTGCCGACGCCGATGACACGGCTCGTGGAGCCGTACGAGGAGGCTTTGGATTTTCTCCGCGCACATTCCGGCAGTGATTGGTGCCTTAAATACCCGACGAGTTGTGGGGCCAGCGGGCACAGGATGCTGGCTGAGGGGAGCGATGAGCCTCCCAATTGGCCGCGTCCGTTCATCGTTCAGGAGTTCATCCGGCTGGAGCGTCCAGAGGTGTATCGCACCTACTGCGCGGCAGGTGAGGTGTTTGGCTGGGTTGCCCGGCGGTTTCCAGAAGGTACGCGGGTTTCACCATGGGTGGCGCACGCCCGTGGTGCCCGTTACGTGCGTTTGGGTGAGCCGCCGGCGGCAGCCCTCGAGGCGGCACGGCGCGCGCTCATTGCCACCGGACTGCGGGATTCGTTTGGATGCGTGGATTTGCTCTGTCGGTCGAACGGCGAGTGGGTGGTGCTGGAGGTCGGGACGGATGGATTGTTCAACCATGTGGACCGAGACCTGGATGACGCGGAATTGGAATGTGAGTTGAAACGGCGTGTTGCGAATGCGTTTTGGAGGGCGGCGGAAAAGGTTTTAGTTTAGTCCAAGGGGAAACCTTCCGGTGCTGCCGGAGGACTCGAAATGTTTGGCGAATTTAGGAAGGGTTGTCCCGGTGAAATGCATGGGCGAATGGGGCGATGCGTCCAAGGCTCGACGCGATGGGTCGGCCCTGCGAGGAAGCCCGTTGATCCAAGGTGCGGGGCTTGGGAAGGAGAGGAGTTCGGGGTCCGTGACCGTCTCCTACGAGAGTGGGGGTGGGTCGGGGCGGATTCGGGTGCGTGGGTGAATGCCGGTGAATCCAGGGGGACGGATTTGAAATTTCAGATTTGATAACGGGAAGGGCGAGGGGGGCGGGTGTTGCGGGTTTGTTGCGAGTTTGTTGCAGGGAATGTAGCGGGTAAAACATCGCTTTTGACCAATGTTTATAGGGGTTGTAGCAGTGTAGCGGGTGTACACCCCCAAGAGGGAGGGGAAGGAGGTGGTTGAGTGCGGAATTCGGGGGTGCGGATTGGGGTCGGGTCGGGTTTGGCCTTGGAGGGTGGACAGTTTGATATTGCTGCGGCTCATAGAGCCGCGCGCGGCGGAAAACGGTTAATCAAGGCAAATCCAGTCCAAGTTGGTGGGGTGGCGAGAAGAAGTTGGGGCGGTTGCTGAGAATGGAGCGTGGCGGGTTCGCGTGGGCGTCGCATGGGTTGGCTGCTGCGAGCCGGGACGTCTCGCGGTCCAAGGAGAACGCGCTGGTTTCAGCGAACCGATCCAGGTTGATCCAAGGCCCCTGTGCGGCAGCGGCAGAAATCCAAGTGGTTCGGGAGGGGTAAAATATTTGGTAACAATTTTTGGTGGGCGGGGTATATAAGGGAGCAAATGGATTTGGCATCGCTGATTGGGACGGCAAAGGCAAACGGGGCGAGTGATCTGCATCTGGAGCCGGGGTTGCCGGCGGCGATGCGGATTCGGGGTTCGTTGCGCACGATGGGGGCGCCGGTGCCGGGCAAGTTCATGCTGGAAGCGGCGCAGGAGGTCATCGGCACGGTGGATTGGCCGCGGTTTCTGGAGCGGCGCTCGTACGATTGTTCCAAGAACATCCAAGGGGTTCGTTGCCGGATTAATGTGCTCCAGACGTCGCGCGGCGTGGGGATGGCGGTGCGGTTGTTGACTTCGTTCCAGGCGACAGTGGAGAAGTTGAATTTGCATCCGGACTTGAGGAAGTTGATCACGCATACCAACGGGCTGATTCTGATCACGGGGCCGACGGGGTGCGGGAAGTCATCGACGATGGCGGCGTTGATTCAGGAGATCAACCTGATCGAGACGCGGCATATTGTGACGATCGAGAGTCCGATCGAGTATTTGTTCAAGCCGCATCGAGGTTACATCCGGCAGCGGGAAGTGGGGCGGGACACGCCGTCGTTCGAGCAGGCACTGGTGGATGCGATGCGGGAGGATCCGGATGTGTTGATGGTGGGGGAGATGCGTGATCCGGAAACGATGCGGTTGACGTTGAATGCGGCGGAGACGGGGCATCTGGTGTTGGCGACCACGCATTCGGCGAGCGCAACGGAGGCGTTGCAACGGGTGGTGTCGGCGTTTCCGGCGGAGAGCCAGAACAGCGTGTGCGCGCAACTGGCGGATTGCCTGGTGGCGGTGGTTTCGCAGCGGTTGCAGTATCGTCCGGAGTTGAAAATCCAGGTGCCGGAATGCGAGGTGCTGACGATGTCGCACGCGGTGAAAAATTTCATCCGGCGCGGGGAGTTTTTCAAGGTGATCTCGTCGCTGGAGACCGGGGCGGAGCAGGGGATGTGGAGTTTTCAACGGTATCGGTCGTGGATGGATACGAAGAAGAATTGGCACGTGGCGGGCGGGGGCGGGGACGAGGCGCCGGTGGGCGATTTACCGGAAATGGAAGAGCCGAAGATCGTGCCGCCACCGATGGAGCGGACCGCGCCGACGCCGTCAGCGAGGCCGGGAGCGTCGGGCGTGTCGAAATCGCGGGACGGGTTGTTGGAGATTGAGCCGGAGGAAGGCGGGTTGGAGGCGATTATTTCGAAATTGAAATCGAAGGAGTAAGCCGAACGAGGCGATCAGCGTTTGCCGAGCTTTAATTCCATCGATTTGCCGTTGGCGGTGATAAGGACGGAGTCGTCGCGGATTTCTTTACAACAAACCTCGATGCGTTCGTCCTGAAGTTTGACCTTGGCGGTTTCACCCACCATCAAGGTCTGGTTGTTGATCATGGCGAGGCGGTGGTCCTTGGTTCCGGAAATACCTTTGAGGGACAATTGATCATAATGATTTGGCACGGCAGGGGCGATGGGAACGAACTCGACCGGTTTGCGAACCGGCTCAGGTTCTGGCTCGGCGGTGGTGGCGGCAACTCCGGGTGTGCCCGGCAGCAGGCCGGGGATCTTTTGCAATTCGGCGATGAAGGCTTTGGGGCCGCCCGCCAGGTAGCCCAAGCGGCCCACGGCGCGGGCATTTTGATCCAAGACAACGATGGTCGGAAAGCCTTTGATATCCAAAGTCTGGGCAAGTTTGGCATTGAGCTGTTTTTGGGCCGGGCTCTGCGGCTTGTGATGCGGAAAATCCAATTCCACCAGGACCAGATTCTGTTTGGCGAAGGTGGCAAACTCTGGGGTGTCAAAAACCTCTTTTTTCAATTTCATGCACCAACCGCACCAATCGGACCCGGTGAAATCCAGGAGGACAAATTTGCTCTCGCGCCTCGCCTTGGTTTGAGCGGCTTCCACGTCGGCGAGCCAATCCAACTCCGCGCCGAGGGCGGGCAAGGTGGCGCAGATCAGCGCGAGGGTCATTATCAGGCGTTTCATAAATATTGCTTTTATTCGGACTACGGGCCAGTCAAGGCGGCGTTGTGTTGCCCCGAAACAGGACAGGCTTTGTCGGGGCGTGACATTTGCGAATGGATTCGCCCGACAGTTTCGCGAGAGCACCGGGTTTGGCCTGCTTCCAACCCCGAAGTCGGCTGGCAATGCGAGCTTAAACCGGATGTTCCGGCCTGGTTGTTTAGAGCGACATTCGTGCCAAAAGGAGAGAGGGGTTTAGTTCGTGGCGAAGCGTTCGTAAACTTGGATCGTCTGCGCCGCGGTTTTTTCCCAGGTGAAGTTTCTCGCATGAGTCAACCCGGCGAGACGCAACCGTTGCCGAAGGGAAGCATCGCCCGCCACAGCGGTCAACTGCTGGATGATGGAGTCGATGTCCTCGGGGTTGATGATGGCGGCAGCGTTGCCAACGACTTCGCCGAGCGAGCCGCGCGTCGAACAGATGACCGGACAACCGCAAGCCATGGCCTCGGTGGGTGGCATGCCGAAACCTTCGTAGAGCGAGGGATAAACAAACGCGTCCGCGGCCTGATAGAGCGCCGGCAAATGGGCGTCGTCCACAAAACCGAGCGGACGAATCTCGGCGGAAAAAGGGGATTGGCGGATGGCGGCGTGAATGAATTCCGCTCCATGCCAATCGCTGCCCGCCAGCACCAACTGCCAAGGCGAGCGGGCGGCGCGCTTGAACTCGTTGAAGGCGGAAATGAGGCGGACGTGATTTTTCGCGGGATGCTCCAGGCGGGCGATGTAGAGGAAGAACGGCTGGCGCAAGCCATGGCGTTGGACCGCAAGGGCCTGGGCGGCAGCGCGAGCGGCGGGGAAAAAGCGCTGATGCTCCAGGCCGTTATGAATGGCGGTGATGCGGTCGGGCGGCACGGCGAAAAAGGTTCTGACGTCTTGGGCGGTGTTTTGACTGATGGCGATGACATGATCCAGACGCCGGGCGAGGTGTCGC
>JAQGOT010000172.1 GCA_028293465.1 Pedosphaera sp.
TAAAGCCGCGCGGTCGTGGGATTGTAATTGCCGGTGGCCAGATGGACGTAACGGCGAATGGTGTCTTCATCGCGCCGGACGACCAGGCACATCTTGGCGTGGATTTTGTAACCGACCAGGCCATAAACCACATGGACGCCGGCTTCCTCAAGCTGGCGTGCCCATTGGATGTTGTTGGCTTCATCGAAGCGCGCGCGCAATTCCACCACGGCGGTGACCTGTTTGCCGTTGCGCACGGCCTTCATCAGGGCGCCGATGATCCGGGGATCGCCGCCGGTGCGGTAAAGCGTCTGCTTGATCGCCAGCACCTTCGGGTCGGCCGCCGCCTGCTCCAAAAATTTCACCACACTCTCAAAGGACTCGTAAGGATGATGCAGGAGCACGTCGTGCTCGCGGATGGCCGTGAACAAATCGGTGTGGCCGTCCAGCGCCGGCGCGGTGGGCGCCACGAAGGGCGGGTCGCGCAATTCCGGGGAGTGATCCCCTTCATAAATCGCCATCAGCCGCGTGGGATTCACCGGGCCGTCGATGACGTACAAATCCTCCTCGGTCAACTTCAACGTGCCCATCAAGGCGTTGCGCAGGTCCAGCGGACAATCCTTATCGACCTCCAACCGCACCGCGTCCCCTTTGCGGCGGTTATGCAATTCATTTTCGACCGCCTTGAGCAGGTTGGCGGTTTCTTCCTCGTCGATGTAGAGCTCGCTGTTCCGCGTGACGCGGAAACTCCAATAACCCAGAATCGTGGTGCCGGGAAACAGATCCGCGAGGTAGTGGCCGATGATGTCGCCGAGCATGACATAATCCTGCCGGGCATCCTCGCGCGGCAATTTGACCAGGCGCGGCAACACGCGGGGCACCTGCACCACGGCGAGATGTCGGAGCGTCTGGCCGTTCTGCACCATTTCCAGGCGCACAATCAGGTTGAGCGATTTGTTCAGGAGTTGCGGGAAAGGATGCGCCGGATCGAGGGCCAGGGGGGTTACCACCGGGCGGACTTGGGACCGATAATATTGCTCCACCCACTCCCCGTCCGCCGGGCCGAGGTCATCGACTTTGATGAAGCAAATGCCGTTCTTGGCCAGAGCGGGTATCAATTGTTGCTGCCAGCAGGTGTATTGCTCCTCAACCATCCGTCGGACGCGGCGGTTGACCGCGCGAAACGTCTCCGTGGCGGTCAACCCGTCGATGCTCCGCTCCACCACTTCGCTTTCCATCTGCTGCTTGAGCCCGGCCACCCGCACCTCAAAGAACTCATCCAGGTTGGAACTCGTGATGCAGAAAAACTTGACCCGCTCGAGCAAAGGATTCTTCGGATCCAACGCTTCATCCAGCACGCGTTGGTTGAACTCGAGCCAGCTTAGTTCGCGGTTGATGAAGGCCGCCGGGCCATAGGTTTTAACTGCCGTTCCCATAAAGTCTGTTAACCATAGCAACATTCTGGTGAAAGGCGAGTTACAACTCTGTGACGGAGAACCCTGAACGGCTTGCCCATCCTTGGAGGTTCGATCTTCGTGATCCGTAACTCGCCCACCGGTTGGTTCTGAGTTTTTGCGAGCTCCAAACCGGCGAAGCGACCGTTCGCGCCCGCCCTCGAAACACTATAAGACATTTGCAATAAATGAGTTGAACTTTTCTGAGGGGCTTGCGGCAGAACAATTTAAACCCTCTTTGCGCTTTACTTCTGGGTGAATCCACCTTTGCTTGGCGGGGTGATGTTGTATCATTTGGCCCGGCTCCGTGCTCTCAGCATTCTAATTGGCGCAATCGCACTCCTCCAATTTGAGGCCCAAGCCACCTCCCCGCTCGTCAGTGTCAAAAAGGACTATCTTGTCCGGGTCTGGGAGACGGATCGGGCGGATTTGCCCCATTATTGTTTCACCACCATTGCGCAAACCCCGGATGGCTATCTTTGGCTGGGCAGTTTTGCCAATGTCTCTCGCTTCGATGGCCTGCGCTTCACCATTTTCGACCATGAGGAAACCCATGACCTGCCCAGCAACAGCGTGCGGACCCTCTTTGTGGACCATGACGGAGTGCTTTGGGTGGGAACGGATCGTGGCGTTGCGCGGCTGAAGGAGGGGCATTGGGAAACGCTCTCCGAATCCAAAGGCTGGCCCGGCGGGGTGGTCGGCTCGTTTGCTGAGGACCGCCAAGGAAATCTTTGGGCCTGTGCGGGTGGACAGATCATAAAATGGGATGGCGATCGCTTTGTGCCCTTCCCCACGCCCGAGCGCGGTGACGATAAATCGACCTTGGGGTGCTGCGTGGATGCTGATGGAAAGCTTTGGGTGCAAAGCCGGCGGTACCTAGGGGTGTTCCGCGACGGAGCGTGGGTTCCGGTGCCCTTGGAAGCCGATCAGGTAATCGCCGGGATCACCACCAGCCGGGAGGGAGGGCTTTGGGTTGCCAACCTGGATCGCATCCGCAAATTCAAGGACGGGCAGTGGATCCGCACCCTCGAGCGCCCCGAAGGCTTTCGTGAACAGGTGGTTTGTTTGCTGGAGGATTCGCGCACCAATCTCTGGATGGGCGGCTACACCAAAGGCGTCCTGGGATTCATGAACGATGGTTCGGTGCTCCGGTGCACAACCGAGGATGATCTGGAAAATAACGCCACCCTCTGCCTTTTTGAAGACCGCGAGGATCACATCTGGATCGGTTCCAACGGCGGCGGTCTGGCCCGGCTCCGTCCTCGGACGGTGAGGACGTTTGATGATAGTTTCGGATTGTCCCAGAACATCGTTAATTCCGTGACTGAAGAATCTCCCGGCCATTTGGTTGTAGGCACTCATGGGAACGGCTTGGTGCGGTTTGGTCCCGATCGCTTCGGCCCGGCGGTGGTCAGCTCGAACGCTCCGGCGCTGCCCAACCGCCCGGACCTGCGCGCCGATTCCTGGGTCCATTCCGTGGTCCGGGATTCCTCCGGCACGATTTGGGCCGGCACTTATGGCGACGGTTTGTTTCGCATCCAGGGAAACACCGTCAGCCCGGTTCCGCTTGACAAGGCCGGCAACCGAACCGTGTATGCCCTGTTTGTCGATTCCAAGGATCGCCTTTGGATCGGCACGGATGCCGGTTTGTTCTGTCACTCTCAGGAGCAAAGCACCTTCTACGGAACCAACTCCGGTTTACCCTCGATGAAGGTCCGCGTGATCGCCGAAGACGACGCCGGGAGCATTTGGGCGGGCAATGGTCGGACGGTTCTGGCC
>JAQGOT010000181.1 GCA_028293465.1 Pedosphaera sp.
AATCTTGATCTGGTTTTCTTTTCCCGCTTCGAAGGGGCGATCATTGATGATCGCCACGCGGTGCGTCTCCGGTCCTGAGATGCCGGTCAAACTCAACCGCCCCACAAAAGAAGGTTCGGCTTGTTCCGCCGCCGTTTTCGGGGCAGCCAGGAATTTCTCCACTCGCCTCTGTGCCTCCGCAGTTTGCGCCGGGGTCATTTTTAAGCCCAACCCGTCGCGGTACGCTTTCCCGTTCACGGTGGGGGCTTCACCCGCATTTCCTTTCGCCGCCAGCGCGTACCACTTGTAAGCTTCGGAGTAATCCTGCGTGACCAGTTCCCCTTTCTCGTAAAACTGGCCGAGATCAACCTGTGCCTGCGCGCAACGCTGATTTGCGGCGCGAGCATACCATTTGATCGCTTCATCAATGTCCGTCCGGGACAATATTTTTCCGGACCAATCCACGCCTTTGCGCATCAACATCCGCCCCAAGCCAAACTGTGAATTCGCCACCCCCTGCGCTGCCGCTTTCCGATACCAGACCAGCGCGCGGGTGTAATCGAAGCGCATTGCGAAGAAATCGCCCAACTTATCCTGCGCTTTCGCATCGCCGCTGTCTGCGGCCGCCTGTAACTCGGCCTGCTTCGGGAACCCCGTATTCTGACCGAAGGCTGGTTCGCTCACCCCCGCAAACAAAAGGAGGAACTGGACTCCCAAAACCCGGATCATCCTACGCGTATAATGCATGCACCCTTTCATCGCGAATAGATTAGACACTCCTCCAGCGGAAGCAAGCGCCGGAACCTCAGTGCCACGAACCCAATTGAACGCCTCGGAGGCTTGACGGAAGCGGAAACTTGAGTTTCATCAAAACCCATGCCCACGCACAATTCGATTTGCTGCAAATGCCATAAGCAGGACAGCCAAGGGCCAGCGCCATCGCCGACTTGGTGTCGGACATGGTACGGAAGCGAAATCAAGGTTGTTCCCTCAGATGTAATCTGTTAACTTCCCTCTGTTTAAAGAAACAAGCGTGCCGAACCAGAAACGATGATTACGCCCGATCCGCTTTCGCCTTCCGGAGAGCCTGCCGCCCCGACTGCCAAGCTGACCGGCCTCGGGCATGGTGCCCGGCAAATTCGGTTGCTCGTATGCGTCATCCTCTGGTCTCTCCTGAGCTACTTTTTCATCAGCCATTTTGTGCTCATGGCGGTTGAGATCAAGGGCGGCAGCATGAGCCCCACACTTATCGACGGTGAACGCTACCTGCTCTATCGATGCACCTACCTGGTGCGGCCACCGCGCAAGGGCGAAATCGTGGTGATCAAGGACCCGGAGGACCATGGTCTCTCCATCAAACGCATCGTCGGGCTGCCTGATGAACTGGTGGAAATGCGGACGGACGGGCTCTACGTTAACAACGCCAAGATCGCCGAGCCGTACCTGCTCTCCAAATACACGCTCTTGCCCCATTATCAGCCCACCAAGCCCATTCATCTGGCTAAGGGCAATTATTTCGTTTTGGGGGATAACCGGAATAACAGCGCGGACAGCCGTATCTATGGGCCGGTGCAGCGGAGTGAAATTCTGGGTGTAATTTCCAAGTAAACCGCAGACGAGCCAACTGGAAAGCGTGAGCCTTAAACTTTATTTTCTTCGGCATGGCCAGACGCCTTTCAGCCGGGATAATGCGTTTTGTGGCGCGGGACTTGACCCCGAATTGACGCCGGATGGGGTGACAATGGCTACTGCTTTCGCAGCTGCTTATCAATCCACCCCGTGGAGCGCTGTTTACGCGAGCCCGTTGCGCCGCACCGTGGCCACCGCCCAACCCCTTTGCAGCGCCCTCGGTTTAGCCATCGAATTGCGGGATGGGTTGAAAGAAATCCATTATGGCAGGTGGGAAGGTCAATCCGTTGAAGCCATCAGCCGGGATTTTCACGATGATTACATCCGCTGGTCCGCCGACCCGGCCTGGAATGCGCCGACCGCAGGCGAACCGGCGGTAGCCATCGCACGCCGCGCGCTCCAAGTCAGCGAAGAAATCAAGCAACGCTTCAACACCGGTAATGTGCTGGTCGTTTCGCACAAAGCGACCATCCGCATCCTGCTCTGCAGTCTGTTGGGAATTGATGTGGGCCGATTCCGCTATCGGTTGGCTTGTCCCGTGGGCTCCGTCAGCATAGTCGAGTTCACTTCCGAGGGCCCCCTGCTGCATCTGTTGGCGGATCGTGCCCACCTGCCCGAGAAGCTGCGCGCACTGCCTGGCACTTGACCGCTCTCCCCCGCGCAGCGGACCCGTTCGCCATTACGGGCCGGTCATACAGGCATCCTTGAAACATTTACAAATCGGCTGATAATTGGTTTACTGCTGGTTGTGGATGAGGCAACGCGCCGCAAAGCATGCCCGAAGTTCGCGCCCCAACTCGCTTTGCGGCACAGAAATTCGAATAATTTCAGGGCTCGAACGTCCACTTACTGAATTTTATGACCGCAAAGAAACTCCTCTTGGTTGCCGCCGCCGTTCTCGTGGTGGTGATTTACTATTTTTTATACAAGGACTCCTTCACGAAAGCGGAAATGAAAATTCGGGTTACAATGCGCCCCAGGGTCAGCGCTCGCATGCGGGCACCGCGTAACGCGAACCCCGCGCAAGGCGAGGACAATGTGATTTTTGTCCTGAGCGGTGAGTACAAATTAACCTCCATCGAGGTCATTCCACTCAGCGATACCAACAAATTCCCCCATCCCATTTGGCAACTGAGTTCTGATTCAAATTCACTGCCGACCAGCACCTTCGTCTATGGTCAGAGGATCCGTGGCATGCACCCGTTGGTCAAAGGAGCGGTTGCAGACCCGCTGGTGCCGAACACAGGCTATCGCGTGGTGGTTAAAGCGGGCTCCACAAAAGGCGAGCACGAGTTCACGACCCCGGCTGAAGAGAATCCACCTCAGTAATTGGAGGTTGCCAGCTTCGACGGCTTGATGCCGCCTCTCACCTCGCCATCGCACCCACAGTCCTTTTGCCGACGCCTTCTGACGGTTGGCACAAGGCTCTGCAGTCCTTCCCAAGCCAGCCTCTTGGTTCAACGTTGACAGGTTGCTCGAACAGGCAGTTCGATCGGGCAAAATTCATGGAACTCTATGCAAACCACCGGGGGTTCCATGTGGCGGGCTTTC
>JAQGOT010000187.1 GCA_028293465.1 Pedosphaera sp.
CGGTGGCGGGGTCGGTGGTTCTTTGACAATTTGCAAATTTCGAATGACGAATTTCAAAGTTCGAATGGAAGGGGTGCGTACTGACGTGGTCGAGGTCCGTCGGAATGTCCAATGACGCAATGACCAATGCCCAAGGAAATCCCAATGTGTTAGCACACGGCCATCAAGTCTCAAGGTGTTGCGCACGGCCACCGGTCGGAATCCAAGGTGCTAGCGCACTGCCACTGGGAATCCAAGCAAATCCAGGTGAATCCAGGTGAATCCAAGCCAATCTAAGTTATGCGAGTGCGGAATTCGAAGTGCGGAATCGCGAAGGTTCGGGTTTGTCCGTGGACAGGGGGCGGTTTGAGGTTGCTGCGGCTCATAGAGCCGCGATCCGTAAAGGCAAATCCAGGGTAATCCAAGTTGGGAGGGCGGGGGGGAGAAATGAGAGGAATGGGAAGGATGGGGCTGATGCGATATCTGAGGCGCAGGTTCCAAGGAAACAAACAAGCAAAAATAATCAGGAGAAATATATTTATGGCAAATAACAATAACATGTCCAAGTATCTGGCGAGGATGGAATGCAGGCTGGAGGCTCTCGAATTTGAGGTGAGGGAGTTGCGGCGGTTTCGGCATTTTCAATACGGTTATTTTGAAGGGTTGAAACATTACGTGACGTCGCGGATTGCCGAGGTGGCGGGAACGGATCAGGGGTGGGAGGTGGCAAAGGCGATTTACGCCATGAGGCGGGCGTACGATGAACGCATTTCAAAGATGGAGAATGATCATCCCGCGCTGGCGGCGGAAATGGATGTGCGATCCTTGGTTTCGAAGGAGTATCAGGATGATTTGTATTTTCCGAAGGAACCGGAGGCTTGAACTTTTCCCATTCTCATGCCGGGTGGAGAACGCAGTCCATGGGGACTTCTGTTGGTGTCCCCGTTTTTGTTTCACTCAATTGTTTGAACCCTCAGTGGGGCTTGAGTTTGAGGCTACCGGGAAATATCCGATTGCCGCAGGACGCGGAACTGGTGGCGCTGAAGGACCTTCTCGGCCATTTCGTTATCCTCCATGCTCAGGGCCATGATCGATTTGCCATGCGGATGGGGGATGAAGGAGTAGAGATAGTTGATGTTGATTTCGGCTTCGAGCAAGGCGGCCATGAGCATCCCCAATTCCGTGGCGGCATCGAGCTCAACCACCAGCAGATCACTCTCGGTGAAGGGGAAATCGTGCGTGTGCAGCAATTCGCGGGCGCGGTCGGGGTCGTCGGTCACGAACCGGATGATCGCGCTGTCGGTGGTGTCCAACACGGTGAGCGCGAGGATATGCACCTCGTGCGAACCCAGGAGCGCCGTCAGGTCATGCAAGCGCCCCAATCGGTTGGCGGTGAAGACCGAAAGTTGTTTTACGTACCTGGGTTCCCGGGCCGGGATTGCTTTTGCAGCCATGTAGTAATAAGCCACACCCTGCGGCGGTGCGCATGGGAAATTTCAGCGCGAAGCGGGGTGTTTACCCCGGTCAAAATCGGGCGGCCATTGCCGATAATGGCTCGGGTTTTGCCTCGCCGGGCGGCGAGTCTCACGCGGTCAGGCGGCGGACGGAGGAAAATTTGTGGCGCAGGCATGAACGCTTTTGGCAGGATGCCGACTGGCGGACGGGGGAGACCGGGTGGCGGCGAACTTCTTCCAAGCCGAGAATGAAATTATGAACCTGTTGAAGCTTTTTGCTTTGATTGCCGGCGCGCTTTTGCCGCTTCAGGCCGGGATTAATACGCAGCTCAAGAATTACCTTGGCAATGCGAGCTTGGCATCGCTCGTCTCATTTGTCGCGGGCGCAGTCAGTTTGCTGCTTTACGTGGGGTTGTTGCGTCCGTCGCTGCCGTCAGCCGGCGCGTTGGGGCGGGTGCCGTGGTGGGCGTGGGTCGGCGGAGGAGTGTGCGGTGCCATCTACGTGGTACTGGTCATCCTGACGGTGCAACGACTCGGGGCAGCCATCGGTTTTTCGCTCATCATTGCGGGGCAGATGGTGATGTCCGCGGTCCTGGACCAGTTCGGGTGGGTGGGATTTCAGCCACACGCCATGAGCCTGGGGCGGGGGATAGGTTTGGCTTTGGTGGTTTTGGGCGTGGTGTTGATTCGGAAATTTTAGGTTTGCCGGAAGGAGTTCCCTGTGGCCAGAACTGGGAACGGGGCGGGAAAGGCTGGAAGCGGTGCTGCGGTTTGGCGCTCAAAACTTGTGTAACCTGGTACGCAGAATGTACGTCTGAAAAGTTAGTGTAAGTTTCTCTGGGAATCGGCGGCGTGTTTGGATACGGTCGGGCGGGTCGAAAGACTCATTATCAGGAAGATCGGGTGTTTGAAAAGGTTTGCTTTGATTTTAGCTTCGCTGGTTCCGGCCGGCAACGCGTGTTTCACTGGACTTTCGTCCAAGGACATCGTCTTTCTCCCCGTCATTCCACACACCGGCGATGGACCGTGCCTGCGCCAACCGGTTCCCATCAAGTCTTCCGTCGCCGCTTCGATTCAGACACAGAAACCCTCCGCAATCTACGATACATGAAACAGCATCAGCCTCAAAACTTCAGGCTCGCTCGACCGACAGCGTGGTTTTCAATCCTTGCGAGCCTGGTCCTGGCGGGTGCCTGGGTGCCGGAACTGCGCGCGCAAGGCCAGACGAACGCGAACGTCCTCACCTACCACAACGACCAGGCGCGGACCGGGCAGAACCTGAATGAAACCGTGCTCACGTTGAACAATGTGAACACCACCGGCTTTGGTAAGCTGTTCACCTATACATTGGATGGTTGGGTTTTTGCGCAGCCATTATATGTCGAGGGCGTTTCGATCCCCGGCAAAGGCAAACATAATGTCATCTACATCGCCACCGAGCATAACAGCGTTTACGCATTCGACGCGGACAGTGATCAAGGGCCGAACGCGGCGCCGCTCTGGCAGGTCAGTTTCATCAATCCGGCCGCCGGGGTGACGACGGTGCCGATGAGCACTTTCGGCTTCGATAATCCCCCCGAACTGGGGATCACCGGAACACCGGTGATCGATCCTTCGACCGGCACGCTGTTCGTGGTGGCGAAAATCAAGACGGTTACCAACAGCGTCGCCCGCTACGCCGAGCGGTTGTTCGCGCTGGACATCAGCACCGGCCACACAAACTTTGGCGGGTCCATCGATATTTCGCCCACCGTGCCTGGCACGGGCGCCGGCAGTTCGCAGGGGAAAGTGCAGTTCGATGCGCTTTACGACTTTCAGCGGGCGGGCTTGGCCTTGCAAAATGGGATAGTTTATGTCGCGTTCGCTTCCCAAGGCGATCAAGGTCCGTATCACGGCTGGGTGGTGGGTTACGACGCGCACACGTTGAAGCAAGTCCAGGTTTACAACTCCACCCCCAATGGATTTCAGGGCGGCATTTGGATGGGCGGGGGAGCGCCGGCGGTCGATGAGGCGGGAAACTTTTATGTCATGACCGGCAACGGCACATTCGACGTGAGCACCCCCGTGGTTGATTTTGGGGAAAGCTTTGTGAAATTAACACCGCAGGGGACCAACCTGGTGCCGACGGATTATTTTACTCCTTACAATCAGGCGTACCTGAACCAAATTGATGGTGACCTGGGTTCCGGCGCGCCGATGGTGTTGCCCGATTCCGCAGGCAGCCCGGCGCATCGGCATCTGCTGACCGGGGCGGGCAAGTATTCGACGATCTACCTGCTGGATCGCGACAACATGGGCCATTACAACCCCTCCACCAACAACCCCGACAGCCAAGCCGTCCAAACCATCAATGTCCAGGTGGCGAGCATCTTCGCCACGCCTGCTTATTTTAATGGATTGATCTATTACCTCGGCGTGAACGGGTACTTGAGAGCTTACAGCATCTCCAACGCCCAGATGTCGCCATTGCCGGTTTCTCAGGCCACCGACCAGATCGGCTTTCCCGGGGCCACGCCGAGCATTTCGGCCAATGGGACGAATGACGGCATTGTCTGGGTAATTCGGAACGATGCGTTTAACGCATCGCGAGGCCCTTCGGTTTTGCTGGCTTATAATGCAACCAACCTTTTTCAACGTTTGTACCAAAGCACAGATGCCGGTACTCGTGACTCGTTGGGCATGGCGCAGAAATTTTCCGTGCCCACGATCGCGAACGGCAAGGTTTATGTGGCCACCGCCTTTGGGCTGACGGCGTTTGGCAATTTGGGCGCGCCTTTTGTCACGACGCAGCCGCAGAGTCAGACGGTCGGGGAGGGGACGAATGTCACGTTCAACGTCGGGGCGGGCGGCACGCCGCCGTTGCGCTTCCAATGGCAATTCAACGGCGCTGACATCGTCGGCGCCACCAATACCTGGTTGACCTTGAGCAACACGCAGGCGGTGCTTGAGGGCACTTACACCGTGAACGTCGCCAATTCCATTGCGAGCGTCAGCAGTGATCCGGCTGAATTGGTGGTCAACCCGCCGCCACCTCTATTATCGATCAACGCCGCCCAGGAACTTACCATCCAAGGCGAGGCAGGGCGGACCTATTCGATTCAATCCACCACGGATTTGGCGGATGGCGAGGCGGGATGGGTGACGACGGCGATCGTGACGCTGACGAACTCAACGCAGTTGCTGATCAACGCCGAAGGCAGCGCTGAATCGCAACGGTTCTATCGAGCCAAGGCGGGCGCGTTTTAAGCTGGATTGTGAAAGGCTGGAATCGAAGCCGTTCAATGCAGGATCAGGCGGTAAAAGCGGCGTCCGAGCGCGTTGGTTTGCGTATCTTGGTAATTGACCCAGCCGTTGGCGGCTGCCGGTGTGGTTTGCAGGACCGTGGCCCAGGCTTTCAAGTCCGTGCTGGCTTGAACCTCGTAATAATGGCCCGGGGCCACCGCGAACTTCAGGTTCATGGGACTGGCAGGATTGGCTTTCGGGGAATTCAGGAGCACGCCGGGAATATTATAAACAATCTCGCTCGAGCGGGGACCTTCAACCCCGGCAATATTGTACCCGGTGATGACGAAATAGTTGGTTTGACCTTCCTTGAGGCTGGAGACGGTGGCGGTTGTATTCGTGCCGACATCAATGCGATTGGGGTAGCTGCCGCTCGCGTTTCCGTAATAAAGGACATAACCGACCGTGCCGGGATCCGTATCGGGATTCCAGCCCAAGACCAAACTCTGGCTGCCGTGCGCCAACGGGCAGAGGGAAAGCAGCAGCAGGACCAAAATTGAGTACCCCGTTGCTTTCGGCGAAACCAGCTTTTGAAAAAATCCAACAATCATATGAAATGTTTTTCGAGTTTGCCGACGAGGGTTCCGGCCTGAGAGTTTATTTCCGACACGGTGATTATTCCTGCTGTCGTAGGTCGCTAGATCCATCTGGCGGGGTGATTAGCGGAATCCATGCCAACGTGATCAGGATTGTGCTGAGCCGTTGATTGAGAACGAATTGGAGCTGAAGGCAAGTCAGGCTGACGGCTTCATCCGATGGTGCCCAATGCAATGTGCATGCCTGATTTCCGCTTGGATTGCGTTATTCACGATGAGGTTAACCGCGAATGTCCATCAGCCGACAGTGTCTGTCCTTGCTTTTGACAGTGGCGCGGCAACTTGCCGGCGGGCAAGCGGGTAAGGATTCGGCCGGGGAAGGCGGGAGGGTTGGGCCTCGAAACTAGTTTGAATCTGAGGCAGCTTGGGAATTCAATTCGCTGAACCCGCGTCGCTCGGAGGCTTTTCGGGCTTGATTTATCTTGCGGTTCACAACCAGGTTGTCGGTCACGATGGCGATGATGAAAGTGATGGTGCAAGCAACCGCCAACGCGGCAATCAGCATCGAGGGATTGGCCTGGCAAGCCCGCAGCAGGGATGCCAGTTCAAATTCGATGTTGTTCAGATTCATTTTGCTTCAAGACCAGATTCAATTCGCTGCTTGGACGCAGAAAGCCTGCCAAGTGTTCAAAATTTGCGAGAGCGCCAAAATAACTTTGCACCGACTGCCGGACGCACCGAAACCGTACTTCCAAAAGCGGCGGCAGCCAGCTATGCTCGCAAGCACACTTATGAACGACCATTTCTCAGAAAAGAACACTGTCAACCGGCGAAAGTTCCTCACAATTTCTGGAGCCGCATTGGGGGCGGCGGGCCTTGCGGGTTTGTCCCCGGCTTCCGCCAACGCCGCGGAGACCGGTCGCAAATTGGTGGGGAAAAACGATGTCGTTCTCTTCCAAGGTGATTCCATCACCGATGCGGGTCGGAGCCGGGAGAAGGCCGGGACGCTGAATGATCAAGCGGCGATGGGTTCGGGCTACGCCTGGTTGGCGGGCGCGGAATTGCTGGTGGATCGTCCCAAGGATGGATTGAAGGTTTTCAATCGCGGCATCAGCGGCAACAAAGTGTTCCAGCTCGCGGATCGCTGGCAGGCGGATTGCCTGGATCTCAAGCCGAATGTGCTCAGCATTCTCATCGGAGTGAATGACATTTGGCACAAGCTGGATGGGAAATATCAGGGAACGGTGGAGACCTACGAACGGGATTATCGCGCGCTGCTGGAGCGCACGCGGAAAGCGTTGCCCAAGGTGAAACTCGTCATTTGCGAGCCCTTCGTCCTGCGGTGTGGCGCGATCAATGACAAATGGTTTCCCGAGTTTGATGAGTATCGCGCGGCCGCCAAGCGGGTGGCTGGGACGTTCCGTGCCACCTTCGTTCCATTCCAAACCATGTTCGACGAGGCGGTCAAATATGCCCCGGCAGAGCATTGGGCTAACGATGGGGTCCATCCCTCCGCTGCGGGCGCCTCGCTGATGGCCCACGAATGGCTGCGGGCGGTTTAGGCGCTTGCAGGGACAGGTCTGCCGACGGTCGCCAGCGGGCCGGTATATCCGCCGCGACTGGCTACTGAAATAATTTGGGCGCGAATTCGGTAAGGTAGAGCCGCCAGACGGGCCAGCTATGGGTCCCCGCGCTCAGGTTCCACTCGTAATGGATGCCCTTGGCCTTGAGCAAATCGATGAATTCCTCATTACGTTTCAGCAGGAAATCATCCCTGCCGCAGCCAACCCAGAGCAGCTTCAACTTTTGGTTCACGGCTCCAGGGGCGTCGAATGTGGTGCCAAATGCTTCGGCTGAAGGGGCGGCGGAGCTGAAGCCCCCGACCCAGGCAAAAAGCGCGGGATGCGTCAGGCCAATGCGGAGCGATTGCTCGCCACCCATGCTCAGACCCACGATGGCGCGGTTGGCGGCATCGGTTTTCACACGATAATTCTTTTCGACGAAGGGCATCACGTTCTCCAGCAAGTCGGTTTCGAAAGCGGCGAGATTTTTCGGAGCCCCGGGCGAGGTGTCGCCGGGTGCCACGGCGTGGCCATCAGCCATGACGAGCACCATGGGCTTGGCGCGGCCTTGGGCGATGAGGTTATCCAGAATCCAATGCGCTTTGCCATGGGCGACCCAGGTGGCCTGGTTATCGCCGGAACCGTGTTGCAGGTAGAGAGTCGGATACCGGGTGCGGGGATGTTGGTCGTAGCCAGGAGGCGTGTAAACGACCAGTTCGCGCGGCCGGCCCAGCGACTTCGAAAAGTAAGTGTGCTGATGAACCACGCCGTGCGGCACGTCCTGAAAATCATAGAGCAGCGGCGGTCGGCCGGGCAGATGGAGGATGCTCGTGCGCGGCTCGCGCATCGGTTTGATGGCCGGGTTGCCGGGATCGATCATGGAGAGCCCATCCACCTGGAAACTGTATTCATAGACGCCCGGTTCAATGGGGCCCACCGTGGCCGTCCAGATTCCGTTGGTGTCGCGGGTCATGGCGGTGCGTCCGCCAGCCCACTGGCCGGAGACGGAGACTTCGGCGGCCTTGGGAGCTTGGAGGCCGAACGTCACGTGGCGATCGGTGGAGACTTCGGGTGATCTCGTTTGCGGTCGGCGGGCCGGCGGGGCATCCGCAGCCAGGCCGGCGATGGCGGTGGAAAGGAGGACAAGCGGCAGGAGAGCGATGAATTTCATGATGATGTCTGATGGTTGCCGAGGCAGGGGAGGTTGCAAGTCAAAAATGGGAGCGCGTTTGCCGGGCTTGATTCTGGATTGCGATTGCAAGCGATTCAGGTAGGATGGGCCAGTCCAGTGCGGGAGCGAAGCGCGAGCTTTCGACCGCAGTCGTTGGCACCATGCGAAAAGGAATTTCATGAGCAATAACAGTAAACCACCACGGAAAGGGAAAATCCTGCTGCTCTGGGCCATCATTGTGGGCAATATCATTCTCTGGTCCGCATTGGGGTTTTGGTCGGCCGGCCACCGGGCGGCTGGCTCCTCGGACGAACCGGTGCCAGCCTTGGAATATACCATCGGGATGGTTGTGATCGGGATCTTTTTCCTGGTCGCCGGTGTGATTGGTTATGTGGTGGTGATCGCCACCCACTGCCTGACGTTCAATTTCAAACGGCCGGTTTGGCGCGACTTGAAGGTGAGGCTCTACTTCGCCAACATCGTTGTCCCCTTGGCGGCGATGCTGGGGATGGGTTTTCTGGCGTCCGCGCTCCTGTCACCGGTGCTCGTGCACGCGGGGCTTTCGGCGGGCTCAGCGCGGATCGGGCCGATGCTTGGGACGCTCTTCATCACGCAGGTCTCCTTGGTCTGGGTCCTGGTTTGGGCACCGTTGGAAACGCGGATCATTTCCCAACGGCTGCGCACGATGGGCATTACGTGGGAACAATTGCAGACCGGGATTTATGTTGGTTTGTCGAATCCGGCGGTGAAGGGCCTCAAGCGATTCGGGGCGATCGAGGAGGATATCGGGATGCTCTGGCTCAGCCCGCACCAGATGGTTTACTGGGGCGATGGCGAGCAGTGGGCGATCGGGCGGGAGCAATTGGTGGAGGTGGAGCGCAAGGCGGACAGCGGCAGCACCACGATACTGAGCGGCACGCAGCATGTCATCCTGCACGTGCAATTGCCGGATGGCAGCGTGCGCCAGATTCGGCTGCACACGGAGGGCGTCCTGACGATGGGCGGCAAGCGCAAGACAATGGACCGGTTGAGCCATCAGATCAACGACTGGCGGGGAGCGCCGGTGGTGGCGTGAGCGAAGATATTTCCCGCAGATGAAACACTTATGGCAAGCGGCTGGTGGGACGCTACGCTGGTGTTGGCCTAATTATGAAATCTAGAATCTCTGTTTTCTGCTTAATGTTGGTTGCTTGCCTGTTGTCTGCTTGCACAACCGCGCCGCGCGAGCGGAAAACCGGGTGGCGGGACGATCTCGTGTTCGCGATTCGCCGCGACCAGGTTAAAGCGGTGTCGCGGATTCTTGCTGAGCAAGCGGTCTCGCCGGAGGTGGCGCTGAACGATAATTCGCTGACCCCCCTGATGATTGCCGGACGGGCGAACAGTCCGGAGGTGGCACGCTGGCTCCTGGATCATGGCGCGTCCGTGGACGCAGCCACCAAGGCTGAGGACGGGACCGCCTTGGTTGGCGCTTGTGATAGTGGTTATCGGGAGATTGTCAGGCTGCTGGTGGAACGCGGCGCGAAGGTGAATCGCAAGGATGGCCGTGGCTGGAGTCCGCTGCTGGCGGCGGTTGACCAGCGCCACAATGATGTTGTTCAACTCCTAATCGCTCACGGGGCTGATATCAATGCGGAGTTTCCAAACGGCAGAAGCGTGCTCATGGTGGCGGCGGAAACGGGCGATGCTTCGTTGGTGCAGGCCCTGTTGGCCAAGGGTGTGGCGGTGAATCACGTTGCCGCCAATGGGGAGGATGCGCTGATTCAGGCGGCGGCGGAGGACCACGCTGAAGTAGTGACTTTGCTGCTTCAGAAGGGGGCACAGATCAATCTTCAGGATGCGGAAGGGTGGACGGCTCTGGCGAAGGCGGCGGCGCTGGGGCATTGTCAGTCGGTCAAGGCGCTGTGCGAGGCGGGCGCTGACCCGACGATTCGGAACAAGTTCGGGCGCGCAGCGCTGGATTACGCCCGGGGCATCGATGGGACCGGCAAGTTCACCAAGGCGAAGGATTTCACCGCGGCCGTGGAAAAAGGGTTACTGCAACAGGAAGAGCTTTACTACGCGCTGGCCAGGAAAGAGAAAGAGTCTGGCCGTGATTACGAATGTGTCGTCAGAGTGTTGGAGGATAATGGAAAGCGAATGCAGGAGAAGCGGGACGCGGCTGCACGCAAATAATCGCACGTGAGTTGACGAGGGGGGAGTGTCTGTTCGGAGCCGTGCGCCGCTGGCACCCGCTGCCCGCAGGTTCCTCCTTGCGCTTTGGTAAATCATGTTTGATTCTTTTAGGTATCAACTTTTTCGTTTACAGATACCTATGCAGCGAGGACCGTGTGTCGGCTTGCACCGATTCCAGGTTTGAAAAGTTAAAAAAGTACCCCCGTCTCTTGCCAGACCATCGGGCGGAGGTTAGCTAATGCTTGTTCTTGCGTCAGGAAAGAACCTGCTCCACTAACCCCGAAAAAAATCTTGGATGGCGGTGGCTGGGGCTTTCACTTGGATAAATGCTTAATATGAATCACTTTGGAATCTTGTCCCAACTTTTGAGTGGGTCGATCATTCTGCTCGGGGCGGTGGGATTGGCTATTTTCTTCATCGTTCAAAGCGTTGTCCGGCGCAAACGAGCCGAGGCCGCGTTGTGGGCAACCCAGGAATTGCACCGCACGGTCATGGAATCCGCCGCGGACGCCATCGTCATGATGGATGCGGATTCCATCATCGTCTCGGCCAATGCGGCTGCCGAACGCATTTTTGGCTATGCGCAGGGCGAACTCCTGCAGCAGAGCCTCACCTTGCTCATGCCGGAACGCCTGCGCGAGCGACACCGCGCCGGCTTCCGCCGTTATCTGGAGACCGGGGCGAAAAGAATTCCCTGGTCGCGGGTGGAACTGCCCGGCCTGCACAAAAACGGCGGGGAGATCCCGCTGGAAATTTCCTTCGGCGAGTTCATGAAGGAGGGACGCCATTACTTCACCGGCGTCATGCGCGACATCACCGAGCGCAAGCGGACGGAGGATGCCTTGCGCGAGCGGGAGGCCCAACTGCGCTCGGTCACCGATCACGTGCCCGTGCTGATCGTGCAATGCGATATGGAGGCGCGCTTCAAATTTGTAAACGCTCCTTATGCCGCACGCTTTGGTGTCACGCCGGAACAGGTCGTGGGCCGGACGATTTGTGACCTGGTGGGGGCGGCGGCTTACGAAAGTTTCCGGCGACACGTGGAAGCGGCTTTGCGGGGCGAACGGGTGGAGTTTGAGGAGAAAGTTCCCTACGTGGATCTTGGCTCACGGTGGATGCATGGCGTTTATGTGCCGGAAAGAAAAGCCACCGGTGAGTTGGCCGGGTTTGTAGCGGTTATTCAAGACGTGACGCAGCGAAAGCAAGCGGAGGAAGCGGTGCGGGAGACCGAGGCCCGTTTCCGGGCGCTGGCCGAGAACATTCCGCAGCATGCCTGGATGACGAACCCGGACGGGTGGATTTTTTGGTATAACCAGCGTTGGTTCGACTACACCGGGGCGACGTTCGAGCAGGCGCAGGGCTGGGGCTGGCAGCAGGTGCATCACCCGGACCATGTTGAGCGCGTGACCGGCGGGTTCAAGTGCGCGCTGGAGAGCGGCGAGCCATGGGAGGACACCTTTCCGCTGCGCGGCCGGGACGGGCAGTATCGCTGGTTTCTGTCACGGGCTTTTCCCATTCACGACGAGCATGGGAAAGTCACGCGCTGGTTTGGATCGAACACCGACATCACCGCGTCGAGGGAAACGCAGGAAGCGTTGCTGCTGGCGCAGGATGAGCTAAAGCAGCACGCCGTCAACCTGGAAAGGACTGTTACCGAGCGCACCGCTCAACTGCGGGAAAGCATCGCCGAGCTCGAATCGTTCTCCTACAGCCTCTCGCATGATATGCGCGCCCCGTTGCGGGCCATCCGGGGTTATGTTCAAATCGTGCTGACCGATTCCGGCGAGTCGATTGGCTCGCCTGGCACGGGATTTCTTGAAAAGGTAATGCGTGCCGTCGAGCGGATGGATCGCTTGATCCAAGACGTGCTCGCGATGACGCGGATCTCTCGGGAGGAGGTGGAGCTCGAAACCGTGGATGTCGAAAAGCTGATCCGGGACATCATTGAGGAACGACCGGAGTTCCAACCGGCCAGGGCCGGGATCGAATTGCAGAGCCCGCTGTTGCCGGTGCGCGGACACGAAGCGTGTCTCACGCAATGCCTTACCAACCTGTTGGGCAACGCCGTGAAGTTTGTCGCCCGCGATGTGAGGCCCCGGGTGAGGATTTGGGCGGAACCGAGGGGGGATTGGGTGCGGCTTTGGATTGAAGACAACGGTATCGGCATAACCGAGGACGCGCAGCGGAAATTGTTTCAGATGTTCAACCGTATTCATAGCGGCGACGAATACGAAGGCACCGGCATCGGCCTTGCCATCGTGCGTAAAGCCATCGAACGGATGGGTGGCAAGGCGGGTGCGGAATCCGAGCCGGGCAAAGGCAGCCGGTTTTGGTTGGAATTGCCGCGGGCGGATTCGTTGGTCAACATTGTTCCGTGACGCGAGAAGTTTCGTCCTGCCCCAGGCGACCGGCAGGCAATCAGAAAAGTTGCTTGATTCGCAAGCCGTCATCCACCTCGGGCACGATGAAGTTCAGTGCGCGGGCCGCGCTGGCGCGGATCCCGGGGTCGGGGCTGGCAATGGCGAGGTCGGCCAAGTCGGCAGCGGCAGCCCTGGCATTCAGACTCAGGATGCGAAAGCCAAGGCAGGCCTGGGCACGGCATTCGTTGTCGGTGTGCCAGTGGATTGGAATGAGCGATTGTTTGCGGAGGAGCTTTTTCGTGGAGTGTTCGAGGGGGGAGTCGTGGGTGCGGATCATTTTCAAAAGCACGGGGATCGCATTGGTGCCGATATTCTGGATGGCGGCTTGCGCGGTGTCGCGGGACTGGAGCGGGGTCGGATGGCTGTATTGGTCAAGCCAGGCGCTGATGGTTTTTCCCTGATACGCGGGTTGGCGGGGTCGCCGCACCTGCCAGGCGACTGCGGGGAGGAGCGCGATCACCACGAGGGTGAGGATGACCTGGCAGCGTTTCCTCATGGGGACAGGATTACAGGATTGGGGGGCATTGTTCAAGACGCTTGCCATGCTTGCGCACGGCCAATGCAGGCAGGGATTGTGATGCACGCGTGAAACACCAATTGAACATCGATCGGAAATTGGAACGCGGGGTTTGCGGGTGCTTCGGCATGGTTTTTCCAGCCGGCAGCTTGGGAACGAGGCGGCGGAGCGCCCGTGGATAAAGCTTGCGGCTTCGTCACAAACCGGGCCAAAATTGTTTTCCGGTGAATGGAAGGTCCAAGGCAGAAATGCTGCGGCTGAGTGATGGGACCTTGCGTGATTCCTTGAGGCAGAATCCGCCCTTAAATGTGACCAGGAAAACGAATGAGACTGACGCGGTTCAAAATCCAAAAGTACAAATCCGTAATTGATTCGGGTTGGGTGAACGTTGCCAACCTGACGGTCCTGGTGGGCAAGAACGAGGCCGGAAAAACCTCGCTGCTGAAGGCGCTGCACAAGTTCAACCCTTTCAAGCCGGAGCCTTATTCCCTGTCGCGCGAATGGCCGCGTGGGCTGCGGGGGGAGAGATCTGAGGCTCAAGTGGTCTGCACCGCGGAGTTCCGGCTCGAACCTGGGGAAAAGAAAAAACTGGAGGAACTCGCAGCCCAACCTTGGCCGCTGGATGACATTCAAGTGACGAAGAATTATGCGGGGCGTTTTGAAGTGCTCTTCCCCGAGGCCGTTTTTCCGGCGAATTTGCACTCAAACGAACTCGCTTCATCCGCCAAGGATTTGCCCCAGCCTGCGGACCAGTTGAGCGGGGAATTTCGCGGTGCGGCCAATGAATGTCGGGCGGAAGCGACCCTGACCGGCCGACAAAAGGCCCACGACTTCGTGGTCCGGAGCCTCCCCACATTCGTGTACATGGATGAGTACCAGACGTTTTCCGGCACGGCGCAGATCGACGTGATCAAGCGGCGGCAGGAGCGCAACGACCTCCAGCCGCAGGATGAAACCTTCCTCACCATCCTGGCGCTGGCGGAACTGGATTTGCTCAAGGAATACGGGCAGGGCGGCAAGAGCGAAGCCGCGGCCCGGGAAGAACTCCAGTTTGACCTGAGTGATGGCGAGGCGACGTTGAACCGCAAAATTGAGGATCATTGGGGGCAACTCCGATATCAGGTTCAATTTCGCGCGGACAGCTCCCAGTTCATGACCTTCGTTCGAGGGGGGGCAGATAAGGCGCTGATCCGGCTCGAAGAACGCTCGAAGGGCTTTCAATGGTTTTTCTCCTTCGACCTGATGCTCATGCATGAGACGCGCGGGAGGTTAAAAGGTTGCGTGATTCTATTGGACGAGCCCGGCCTGCATTTGCACCCGGAAGGCCAGTCCGATCTCATGGCACGATTGTCCGAATACGCCGGAGCCAACACCCTGATTTACACAACCCATCTGCCGTTCCTGATTGATCTGCAGGAGCCGGAACGCATCCGGGTCATCAGCGAGACGGAAGCGGGCACGCAGGTGTTTGAGGATTTAACCAGCAGTCAGCCGGCGGCGAAGCTCGTCCTCCAGGCGGCTTTGGGTATCAGCGGTCGCAGCAGTTGGCTGGTGGCCGAACAGAACATCGTGGTGGCCGGGGCGGATGACTATTGGATCCTCACCGAGATTTCGCATTTGTTTCACCGAGCCGGGAGGGCCGGGCTGCCGCCGGACGTGCTGGTAACCCCGGCCGGGGGCGCTTCCGAAGTGACGTATCTCGCGACTTTTATGGTCGGGCAGGAACTGGAGGTGGTGGCTTTGTTTGACAGCGACTCAGCCGGGCGGGCGGCCCGTGAAAAATTGGTCAAGAGCTGGCTGCCCAAATTCCACGCGCCCAAGGCGGCCGCGCTTGATCTTGGGGAGAGTGCCGGGAAACCAGGCCAGGACTTTACCATCGAGGACCTGTTCCCGGAAACGTTCTATGCCACCCAGGTTTTAAAGACTTACGATAAGCAGCTTTCGGCGGCCGGTCTTTCGCTTTCGCCTCTCCCGCCTGGGAACCAACTGGTGAAGCGAGTCGAGGCCGTGTTTCAATCGGCGAACCTGCCTTTCAACAAGCGGATGGTTTGCAAACGCCTTGCCGCCAGCATCCGGCAGATGAAAGGGGTGGCCGATCTGCCGGAGCAGACGCGACAAATGGCGGAGAAGCTTTTCGCGGCCATTGCCAACGGGTTCATAAGGAAGTAGCCGCAGCGGTTGGTCCGGGGCCCGCCCTTATCCCGGCCTGCTCCATAAGAATACGAACCATTCGTCGATCTTTTGTCGAGACCAGGGGCTGCGATTCGATTTGTCTCGTTGCTTTTCCAGGAATCAACCCTGTCCATAACCTTGCGCCATGCCTTGGCGTGAGGAAAGCGGTCACAGGCCTGGCGGGCTGGCTTTGACTTGAGGCGGGTTCGGGGTAAGTTTGCGTTTAGGAGGGCAAGCCGGATTCCCAAGCGTCCTCATTTTTTTATGAAATTGGAAATTGTGATTGCGGGCGGCGGGTTTGCGGGGGCGTATTGTGCCCGAAGCCTGTCGCGGGCACTGGGGAAGGAGAGCATTCAGCGCGTGGGGTTGATCGCGGAGCAGAATATCTTGGTGTTTCAACCGATGCTGGCGGAGGTGGCGGGGGCGATGTTGTCGCCGCTGGACGTGGTGACTCCGTTGCGTCAGTTTTGTCGCGGGGTGAATGTGCTGCGGGGACGGATTGTGGAAGTGGATTTGGCGGAGCGCCGGCTGATTCTGGATGCGGGTCGTTTTACCCGGAACACAGAGGTGGAATTTGAACACCTGGTGCTGACACTGGGGAGCGTGGTGGATTTGAGCCGCGTGCCGGGGATGCCGGAGCATAGCCTGGTGCTGAAGGGTGTGGGCGACGCGTTGAAGTTGCGAGCGACGGTGATTGACCGGCTTGAAGAGGCGAATCTGGAAACGGATCCGGAGACCAGGAAATGGATGCTGACGTTCGTGGTGGTGGGGGGCGGATACTCGGGCGTGGAGTCGGCGGGGCAGATACTGGATCTTTTGGAGCAGGTGAAGGGGTTTTATCATAATCTGCAGCGAGTGCCGTTGCGGGTGGTCCTTGTCCATAGCGGGCCAACGTTGTTGCCGGAGGTGGGGGAGTCGCTCGGACGGTATGCGGAGCGGAAGTTGCGCGAGCGCGGGATGGAAATCATGCTGAATACACGGGTGACTTCAATGACCTCGCATCGGGTGTTTTTCGATCGCGGAGAGCCGATTCAAGCTGCAACGGTGTTGTCCACGGTGGGCAACGCGCCGCATCCGGTGATGGTGGATTTAAGTCATCGGGCGGGTTTGGAAACGTACAAGGGACGGATCGTGACTGAGCCGACAATGCAGGTGAAGGGGCGGCAACGGTTGTGGGCGGCGGGAGATTGCGCGGCAGTGCCGGTGAACGGCCAGCCGGCTTCGCCGCCGACGGCGCAGTTTGCGCAACGGCAGGGAAAACTTCTGGGCGAAAATGTGGCGCGGTCGCTGCGGGGGGAAAAACCGCGGCCGTTCCATCATAAAAACCTGGGCCAAATGGCGTCGATCGGACAGCACATGGCGGTGGCGGAAATCCTGGGAATGCGGTTTTCGGGTTTCATTGCGTGGTGGATGTGGCGGACAGTTTATCTTTTCAAACTGCCTGGCATTCAGCGGAAGCTGCGGGTGATGGTGGATTGGACGATGGATTTATTTTTCCCGCGGAACATCAGTTTGCTGCTGCCGTGGCCGACGGAGTTGGTGCAGGAGATGCACCTTGAAAAAGGCTGCGTGATCTACCATGCGGGCGAGCCGGCCATGTCATTTTATATTTTGAAAGCTGGACGGATTGATTTGTTCGAGGGTGACCGGTTCGTGAGATCGGTGAGGGTGGGCCAGCATTTCGGGGAGCGGGCTTTGTTGGGTGATGGGGTCTGGCATTACAGCGCGATGACGGCGGAGCCGAGCACGTTGGTGTCGGTGAGCCGGAAGGCGTTCAGGACTTTATGGGAAGCGAGCGCGGCGTTTCGTCAATCGCTGAAGGTGGATCCGGTGTTTGCGGAGCAGGGGCAGGCAGCACCGCCGACAAGGGTGGAAGCAAATGCGGGACATTGATGGATGGTTGCAAGTTATCTAGCATAAACAGGATGCGGTGCAACCGGAGGACGTAATTTGACGGAAAAGTCAGGGTAGCCACGGGGCTTCACGGGCGAACTGTGGATTGTTGCACAATCGTGACTTGAAGTGGGCGGTGGAATTTGCATTATGGTATTGGTGAATAATTATTGTTCACCATCTGAATTCCAGAGGGGCGGTCGATTCCAAAACCTGGCCGGTCGCTGGAAACATAACCACGAAACCAAGTGAAATCTGACATGCAAATAAAACCTGCGTCCCAAACGAAAACGACCGTGACGAAAGAAAGCCGGGCTCCGAGG
>JAQGOT010000201.1 GCA_028293465.1 Pedosphaera sp.
GCGCCTGGGCCTTCACGCTCATCGGCGCCGACGAGTATCTGCGGCGCTTCAGCGGCGACCGGCGCGTGAGCCAGATCCGCGAATCCCTCACCGCCCGGCTCATGCAAAGCTACCAGGACACCGCCACTGAGGACTGGCATTGGTTTGAAGAGGTCGTCTCGTATGCGAACGCCAAGCTGCCGCACGCGCTTATCCTCAGCGGCCGCTGCATGAACGCCCCGGCGTTGCTCGAGACCGGCCTCAAAACGCTGCGCTGGCTCATCAAGGTGCAAACCTCCCCCACCGGCGTGCTCCGGCCCGTCGGCTCGAACGGCTTCTACCGGCGTGGCCAGGTCTGCGCGCAGTTCGACCAGCAACCCATCGAGGCGCAAGCCACCGTCTCCGCCTGCATTGAAGCGTATCACGCCACCGGCGACATGTTCTGGGTCGCGGAAGCCCGCCGCGCCTTCGAGTGGTTTCTCGGCCGCAACGATCTCGGCCTCGCCCTCTATGATCCGGGCACCGGCGGTTGTCGCGACGGCCTGCACGTGGATCGCTTGAGCCAGAATCAGGGCGCCGAATCCACGCTGGCCTTCCTGCTCGCGCTCGCCGAAAAACAGGCGTTGCAAAACACGCTCACCAGTTTCAAAGAACCTGTCGGTCCGTAAGGCCCGCGGTTCAAGCCGCGGGCGGAAATGATTTCATGAGCAAACACAAACCCGCCGTCCTCCACGCCAAACGCATCGGCCCGACCCTTGTCCCGGATCCCTCGCGCGTCTTGATGCGCCCGTTCCGTCCCACCACCGATGACATCGCGCGGCGCATCGTCGCCCGGGTCATGGCCCTTCCGGATGACCAGGTCGCCCGGTTGCTGAGCCAGGTCCTCGGCGAGTTCGCCGACCGGCACGAGCAGGTGGAAGCCATATTCCGCAAGCGCTTCACCCAGGTGGAGATGTATCTCGCCCCCGGCGCACCGCCGTCGCTCGAACGGCAGATGCTCATCGGGGCGCACTTCACGCACGAGTATTCGCCCGAGTCCGCCGCGTTGTTCAATCCCTCCATCGTGCCCCATCCCGATCAATCCGGCCTGCCTCGCGGCGCGCTCCGTTTCATCCTGAGCCTCCGGGCCACCGGCGAGGGGCACATCTCCTCCATCACCTTCCGCACCGGCACCGCCAGCGCGCAACACCGGATCACGCTTCTGCCACCCGTGCCTTTTGCCACCGAGCCCGAGCGCGTCCCCAATGCCGCCTACGACAAAGGGTTGTTCGTCCAAAAACTGGCCGAAGCCGGTGTACAACATGATTTTTGCCGGCACGTGATGGATAAGTTGCGCGAAGCGTTCACCTTGCAGGAACTCTACGAGGCCCTGGCGGCCCCGGATCTCGTGGCCGAGCTCGCCGACCCCACTGCGGCCCGCACGGCGCGCGGCATTTTGTTGCTGGCGGAATCCAATTACGAAGTGAGCTTCGCACCCGACAGCCGCGCTTCGCAGCGCGTGCTCTTTCCCTCCTCGCCCAGCCAGAGCAACGGCATCGAAGATGCCCGCTTCGTCCGGTTCCAGCAGGACGATGGCAGCTTTATTTACTACGCGACGTACACCGCCTACGACGGCAAAATCACGCTGCCGCAATTGCTCGAGACGACCGACTTCGTCCATTTCAAATTCAACACCCTGAACGGCCCCGCCGTGCAGAACAAGGGCATGGCGCTGTTCCCGCGCAAAATCAACGGGCAATACGTCATGCTGTCGCGCCAGGACGACGAGAACATTCTCCTGATGTTCTCGGACAATGTCCATTTCTGGCAGACGCCCCAGGTGCTGCTCGCGCCCGCGCAACCCTGGGAATTCATCAAGATCGGCAACTGCGGTTCACCGATCGAAACGGAAGCGGGCTGGCTGGTGTTGAGTCACGGCGTGGGCGCGATGCGCAAGTACTGTCTCGGCGCATTTCTCCTCGATTTGCACGATCCGAGCCGCGTGATCGGCCGGTTGACCGAACCCCTGCTCTCGCCCAACGAAGCCGAGCGCGAGGGCTACGTCCCCAACGTGGTTTACACCTGCGGCGCGCTCCTGCAAGGACGTGAACTCATCATCCCGTATGCCATGAGCGACTCCGCCACCAGCTTCGCCACCGTGTCCCTCGACGAACTGCTGGCCGCAATGGAGTAAACATTGCCTAACCGAGCCGCACCGTCTGATTGCCATCGAGGCGTTTGGATAAATCAACGGGATCGCCGACGGAAACCTGCTGCGGATTCACCTGGTAAGCCCAGACCTCAAAATGGGTTAAGGTGGCCTCGCCGTAGATCGTCGAAAATGCCCCGTTCACGGCGTCCGCACCGTGGGCAACCTTCACCCGGCCGATGCGCGGCACATTGAAACGCGGATCAAACGTCAGCCACTCCTGCCCCAGATATACTTCACAATACGCGTGAAAATCCATCGGCGTGCCCGGATCAACATGGCCGATGTCCGGCAGGTGTCCGGTCACGTAGCGGGCGGGCAGATTGAAGGCGCGGCACAGCGCAATCGCCGCATGCGCAAAGTCCCGGCAGACGCCGTAGCGCCGGCCGATGACCTCCGACGCGGACAAATCGGAACGGCCGGACATGAAGCGGTATTCAATATTGTTGTGCACCCAATCGCAGATGGCTTGCACGCGCGGCAGGCCGTGCGTGGTCTGCCCGAATTGGTTCCACGCAAAATTCATCAGCTTGTCCGAATCGCAGTACCGGCTGGGCAACGTGTAGCGCAACAGATCCGAGGGGAGCTGGCCCACCGGCACCACGTTCCCCGTCACTTCCCGGCCGTCGGGCAGCGAAGAAACCGCGACCAGCGCATCGTGACGAATTTCATTGCGGCCCGGCATGAACATCGCGCGATACGTGATGTTGCCGTGCGCATCCTGAAATTCATACGACGGCTGGCTGATGCCGAACGACAGTTTCTCCTGCATCACCAGCACCCGGCCCTCGAGCCGCGGCCTGAGCACGAACAGCACCGGTGTCGGCACGGTCGTTTCGTAGGCGAGGCTGCAGCCGACCCGGACGGTAAGGTTCAACGGAGTCCAATTCATAAGTCAGTGCGGCTTGCCGGTGGAACCGGGGTGTTGCTGTGTTGAATAAAATAAATACGCCTCAGGATAGTCCACCCGTTTCCCGGGTGGAAGCTGTGTTTTTTGGGGTGCTTGAAAATGGGTTCCGACTCTCGCAGTTGCAATGCTTCCAAGAACGCCGGTTTTAGTGCTAATGGTCGGTCTGCCATCGGGGATCGGGTGCCCAAAGCCGCAGCCCGCCTCGGAAGGCATTCGCGTTGTCTCCCAGGCGGGCACCGCGTGGAAGCTTCCCCAGCAGTTTCGCATTGCCACCGCCTAAAACGACATAATCCGCCTCCAATGCGCTCTTGAGTTGCTCGACGACCTCATTCACATACCGGCGCCATTTCTTTTTTCCCAGCCGCTTGAGTCCGGCCAGCCCGACATAGTCTTCGTAAGTGCGGCCTTTTTTGTAAGGCAGATGCGCCAGTTCCATCGGTTCGAGCACACCCTCAACCACCATGGCCGAACCAAGGCCGGTGCCCAACCCCAGGAAGAGCATTCGTTTGCCTTCGTAGCTGCCCAACGCCTGCATCGCCGCGTCATTCATGATTCTGACCGGGCAACCGAACGCTTTTTTAAAATCAAAGCCAACCCAGCCAGGTCCAAGGTTATGCGGCTCGGCGACGATGCGTCCATGGACCACCGCGCCCGGGTAGCCAATCGTGACCACGTCGTATTTCCAACCGGCGATGACCTTTCGAGTCGCCGCGACCATTTTTCGGGCCGTCATTTCTGGGCCGGACGGAATTTTTATCAGCTCTTTATGGCTCGTCGCGCGCACTTTTACGTGCGTGCCGCCCACATCAACCACTAGGATTTTCATTTGCTTCATTTTGTTGATGACCTTCGCATCCGGCAGCTCTCATGACTCCCTCCGGCCGCCCGGCTTCAATTTGCCCTGCCGTCACTGACGTTGCCACCGCGTTCCTCAGCCGTAAAGACGTTCATGACTGCGCTGCCTTTCGAGGGTGGGTCGTTGAGAGCTGCCCCAATTGTTCCCAGAGCGCGCGTTCTTCCTCATTAATCTGCTTCGGCAATTGGACTTCGACCACCACATAAAGATCTCCGGGATCTCCGTTCTTTCCTTTGGGCAGACCACGTCCGCGTACCCGTAATTGCTGGCCGTTGTCCGTTCCGGCTGGAATGCGAACATTCACCTGGCCCTTAAGCGTTGGCACCTTGGCGTTTGAGCCCAGCACTCCCTCCCAAGGCGCGAGCGCGAGATCATAATAGAGATCAGCCCCGCGGACTCGGAAATCAGGATGGGCCGCCAGTCGCACCCGCAGATAGAGATCGCCGGGACTGGCGCCCTCCAGGCCTTGCCCGCCTTTGCCCGGCACGCGAATGCGTTGACCTTCGCCGACGCCGGCCGGTATGCGGACCTTGAAATGTTGGGTTGCCGTTTGGCCGCTATGCGGGTCATTGCTTCGGAGGGAGATGTCCCGAACCGCTCCGTTTAGCACCTCATCCAGCGTGACGAGAATATCGCCTTCGATGTCAGTTCCGCGGGCCGCACCACGCGCCTGGCCAAATTGTTCACGACCAGCCCCGCTTTCATCAAACCCAGATCTTCCATTTCTGCTGAAAAACTGTTCGAAAAAGTCGCTGAAACCGGTGCCGCCGAACTGGAACTCTTCCCCCTGCCCGTTGCCGGGCGTGCGGGCGCCCCGTGGCGGCTGGCCGGACGGACGGTGCGGAGCCGGGCCCGCCTTCCAATCCGCGCCCAACTCATCGTAGCGCTTGCGCTTTTGCGGATCGCTCAGGACTTCATTTGCCTCGTTGATCTCTTTGAATTTTGCTTCGCTGGCTTTCTTGTCCTTCGCCACGTCCGGATGATATTTCTTGGCCAGCCTGCGAAAAGCCTGCTTGATATCGTCATCGTTGGCGCTGCGCGGAACACCCAACGAGGCATAATAATCTTTAAATTCAACCGCCATGTTCGGTCATCCCGGTTGGCTGCAGTCGTTCACGATCACCTTCGCCGGCCGGAAAACCCCCTGACCCCGGCGGTAACCACGCTGCGCGGTTTCCAGTACCGCCTGGTCGCGCTGGGACGGATCGTGACGCGAGCCAATCGCCTCATGCCGAAGCGGGTCGAAAGGCTTGCCCTCGCTCTCCTCCACATCGACGTCGTTCTGGTGAAGAATTTGCCGCAACTGTTGCAGGGTCATTTCCACGCCTTGAAAAAGTTGCGCGAACGGCGTGCTCGCCGTAACGGTGAGGGCGCGTTCCAGATTGTCAACGACCGGCAGGAGTTCGCGCAACAACGCCTCCTTTTGCGCGCCGGCCCGTTGCTCGGTCTCCTGCTTGGTTCGTTTGCGAAAGTTGTCGAAGTCGGCGGCCAGCCGAAGATAGCGCTGCTCCTGTTCTGACCTCTCCACCAGCGGCGCATCGGGCGCAACTTCAGCGGTCGTGTTGGCCGCGGGGTTGCTGTGGCCCGTCGCGCCGGCCGGGTGTTGGTGCTTTTGATTCATAATGCGCGGGCAAGCCGTAGGCCACGGCTTTCGGGCCGCTTGGAGCCCTTTATCAAGTTCCGCTCCGCAATGCCTTCGACGAGCCTCGGTGTCATTTCATTTTCCAAGATACTTCGACGGGTGACGTATGCGGTCCAGCCGTTCAGCTTCAAGCTCGTTCAAAACCGTCTGTTGTCGCTTCTGCCGGGCGGCGATCGCGATCGATTGCGGCAGAAACCCGATCCATTTGACCACGCTGAGGGTCGATTCGTAAATAAATTGAAATAGCTGCATAAAAATTGGCGCACAGAGGGACCCGCCGCTCGCCGGGCCCGCAAATGTGTTACTCGCCGTAAAAGAGGGTGCAGAAAATGGTGATGGAGGCGGCGTCCGATCTCGGCATGGCGTTCGGCTCGGCGGGTGCGACCAGGGTGCTCATGTGCGTGGCGGTCAACTGCAGGTCCGGATGTTGCGCGAGAAATTCGTTGAGCTGTTCTTCCAAGGTTGTCGCCAGCGATTTGCCCGCGGGCAGCTTATGGAGAATGACCTCGAATATTTTTGCTTTCATGCCGCGCCTCCCGCGCGCGCGCGCACATCGTCACTTGGAGTGCGGCGGGCTTTGCCATTCACTGATCCCGCCAAGCACCTGGAAATGGCGGACTTGAAAACCCCCTCGCAGGCGGACGTGCCGATGCCGGCGTCCTGGTCGGCCCAGGCCGCTGGTGCTTGTGACTTCGTGCTCACGGGTTGTAAATCATCGCCCGTGCGGGAACGTTTGCGGGTTGTG
>JAQGOT010000205.1 GCA_028293465.1 Pedosphaera sp.
CGGTTTGCCAACGCCAACGGTGTGGCTCAAGGCACCCAGCCAATGGCCTGCATTGCGCGCACCAAGGCATAAGCAATTACAGCGGTGACGGGAATCGTAAAAATCCAAGCCCAAACCATGCGCTCGACAACGGTCCATTTGATGGCGTTGAAGCGCTTGGCCGAGCCAACGCCCATGATGGAGGCGGAAATGTTGTGGGTGGTGGAGACCGGGATGCCGAACTGCGAGGCGACGGCGATGACCGTGGCGGAGCTGGCCTCGGCGGCGAAGCCATTGATCGGGTGCAGCTTGACCATTTTATGCCCGAGCGTTTTGATGATGCGCCAGCCACCGGCCGCCGTGCCGGCTGCCATCACGACGGCGCACGTGATCTTGATCCAGAGCGCAATCTTGCCCGGTTCCAGCTCGTCCGCGCGGAGAAACGAGAGCCATTCGGGCAGGTTCGCCAATTGGCCGGCCTTGGTTGCCCCGAGCAGAACAAGCGCGATGATGCCCATGGTTTTTTGGGCGTCATTGGTGCCGTGCATGAAGCCCATGGCGCCGGCGCTGAAGATCTGGGCTTTGCCAAAGAACGCGTTGACCTTCATCGGGCGCTGGTTGCGCAACGTAATATATAGTGCTGCCATGAGGATGAAACCGAGCACGTAACCTGCCAGCGGTGAGAGGAACATGGGCACGACGACCTTCCACAACAACCCGGCTCCCTTATACCAATGATCCGCATTCGGCTGGGACCACATGATAACTTGCCAGTTGTTATGAGAAGCCGCGAGCGCCGCGCCGCACAAAGCGCCGATCAGCGCATGGCTGGAACTGGAGGGCAATCCAAGCCACCAGGTAAACAGGTTCCACGCGATCGCGCCCAGCAGGACGCAAATCGTGATATCCGAAGTCATGCTGATGACCTTCGAATCGACAATACCCGAGGTGATGGTCTTGGCGACCGCGGTGCCCCACATCGCCCCAAACAGATTGGTCGCGGCGGCCAGCATCACGGCCTGGCGCGGGGTCAGCACCTTGGTGGAAACCACCGTGGCGATGGAATTGGCCGTGTCATGAAAGCCGTTGATGTACTCAAACACCAACGCGATCAGAATGACGATCAGGATGAGCGTCATGGCGCGTCAGGAATTTTTGAGCACGATATGCGAAATGATGTTGCCGACGTCGCGGCAACGGTCGATCACCTTCTCCAGCAATTCGTAGAGGTCCTTCAGGACGATCACCTTGATTGGGTCGTGGGTGCCGCTGAAAAGATTGCGCAACAAATCCATGATGGTCTTGTCCGCTTCGCCCTCCAGGTACTGCAACTTGTCGTTCAGCTTCTTGATCTGGTCGAGGTTCGCTCCGGCGCGCAGGCTCTTCACCATGGCCCGCACCGTATCGGTGGCCTCTTCCAGCAAATTGATCTGCTTGGAGAAATCCACGCCCTGAACCTGCTGCGGTGTCAGCAGCAGCCGTTCGCCGAACTTCTCCACCGTTTTCGGAATCCGATAAAGGGCATGCGAGAGGTTTTCAATATCCTCACGTTCCAGCGCGGTGACAAACGTCGTGTAAACCGCCTCGCTGATCTGCGCCCGGATTTGCTTCTCCTTGCGCCGCGCCTGAATGAAATCGTAGAGCAGGATCGTTTGCTCGGGGTTCTTGGTCAATTTGACCAGCGCCTGGACACTCACCCGCGCCTCTTCGGCGCTGGCTTCCAGGAGGTCGAAAAACTTGTCTTCCTTACCCAATAATTTTTGCAGTGAAAACATAGCGTTGTCGCCGATGTTGCACAACCAGACCGGAAAGGGCACGCAAAATATTCCAGCCGTCCAACCGCCCATCCCCCAATCTGATAATTTTTAGTCTGAAAATTTCCTGATCCTTCCCTTTTACCAATCTTGATTCACCTGGATTCACCTTGATTCACGGCCATCGCGCCAACTCCCCGGAGCGCGAGCGGTCCCCGCTCGCAGCAGCCAAGACCGTCACCGCGTACCAAGATCCGTCACGCCGCCAAGTCCCCGAACTTGGATTAACTTGGATTAACTTGGATTAACCTGGATTCCGACCGGTGGCCGTGCGCAAGCACCTTGGATTTGCCTGGATTCACGTAAATCCGCCAAGACTCTTCCCGGGGCTGCAGGACACCCACCCGGTCCTTCCTCTCCGAACCTCCGGAGGAGCGGCATGTATATAGAATCCCAAGGACGCTACGTCCCAAGCCCCAGCGGGGCGGCACCGGCCGTGGGTCACCCCGCAGCCAAATCTCAAAGCCCGCATGAGTTCAGCCTTGATTAACTTGGATCAGCTTGGATTAGCTTGGATTAGCTTGGATTAGCTTGGATTCACCACCGAACGCCAGTTCGTCCGAGATCCTCCGTTCCCCACCACCCATCAACCCTCAACTTTCAACCAACAACCATTATTCGTCATTGGTCATTTTTCGACAATGCTCCACCACCGACTCACCCATTTACCGGCTTACCCACCAGCACTCCTTCCTCTCTCTAGGGGGGGTAACCGTTACACCGTTACAACCCTTGCAAACATTGATCCAAAGCGGGTTTTAACCGTTACATTGACCGTTACAAACCGTTACACGGATCGTTACGATCGTGACAAATGCCCGCCGCGCCCGAATCCCCGATCTGATAATCTTAGAATTTGAAAATCTGAAAATCCTCCCTTCCCCAACTTGGATTAACTTGGATTAACTTGGATTAACTTGGATTTGCCTGGATTTGCCTGGATTTGCCTGGATTCCGACCGGTGGCCGTGCGCAAGCACCTTGGATTCGTCACCTCGGCCGGTGTGCAAGCCCCCGGGCACAACCGCCCTGAATTAACCGCCGCCGCCTGACTTGGTGCTTGGGCCTTGGTCATTGGACATTTAAGTACGCCCTCCTCCATTCGAACTTTGAAGTCCGTCCCTCGCAATTTGCAGGAAGCCAGCTCATAAATAACCGTGGATGGCGCGGCCAGAGATTTGGGCCGGCTGCGAGGCGTGAGGAGGGAGTGGTGCCACTCCGGAAGGAGCCCCAAAGGGAGCTGTGACCGACGAACAACGAAGCAGCCGGCTCAAAGATCGGCCGTTCCCAACCTGACCCTTTCCTGCCTGCCGCTTCCCCAGCGATCACCTTTTGCTTCCTTACGCCGCCATGGGTATTTATGAGCTAGCTTCCAATATGTCAAAGAACCCGGCCCGGGATCCCGCGCGCCCACGGTCGTGATGCCGGCCGGCATCCTGGCCCTCCGGCGTTCGGCCCCATCCTCTGCCATTCGAAGTCCGTCACTCGAACTTCGCAATTTCAAGTCATCGACCTTTTGTAATGCTCCTTTCCATGCCCGCGACTCTGCCACAAAACGCGCCGGTTTGTCCCTCAAGGTTTGCGAGCTTTGCAAGGTCTGCGAGAAAACAGAAAGCCCCGAAAACCCGCTCCTCTTCCTCCGCCATACCCATCAATTTCAACTATTCACCGACTCCACGGCGCCCCAGCCTTCCCAATTCCGCACTCAAGTTTACCCCGATTCCGGGTCGGGGCACTCCGACCTCCGCACTCGCCGACCCTCCGGCTCTGAAATTTCAAATCTGAAATCTGAGATCCCCCATCCCTCCCACGTGCCAACCGTGCGCACCCTCCGACTGAAAACTCCGGCTATCAACCACCTGTCCCGCAAAAGCGACGATCACCAATCCGCGGTGAGCAAGGCAAAACCGTTTTGATGTCGGCGGGAGTTCAAAAGGAGAATCTTGTGCGAGTTCAAAAGGAGAAATTTTAGAGACGGAATCGCCAATGATTTCAGGCGCATCGTGTTAAAGCCACCGCTGGCATTCACCCCCAAAGCCATTCAAACCGGTTCAAGTCATGGAAACCCAATGGCGCACGTGATCTCACCGCAGCAGTTCGACCGCAACGGGGCGCGAGCTTGAGGCTCAGAAGCCGCCCCGCTGCTCGTTCTAACTCGCTGTCTAGCGATTTCAACCCCGGTAGAACCACGCGAAAACACTTTTCTCCTTTTG
>JAQGOT010000236.1 GCA_028293465.1 Pedosphaera sp.
AAATTCCTTGAACGTCTTGCAGAGCGGCGCGTTGCTGACCTTGCGCTGGCTTAACTTGGCGTCGAGCATGTCCAGTGCGGAATCAGATCCCGCCCCTGGGCGCTCGCCCTGGATGACACCAGGGCGAGCGGGACCGGTCGCGGGCGTCCCCGCCACTTGCGCCGCTTTCGCGGGCCGGCCACTTGTCGTGCTTTTGGTTTTAGTAGAATTCACTGTGTCTCCCGCGCAATCATGGCGCGGGCCTGCTGATAAAGTTTCATCGCCTCGGGCTTGCCCTTGAACGCCTGCGCCACCGCATCCAGTCCGGACTGCAATTTGGTCCGCATGGATTCGGCAAAGCGGGTTTGCTCCAATTCGCGGTCGGCGCGTTTCTCCTGGAGTTTGGCGAACTCCATCACTGGCTTCATCAGGTCTGTCACCAGTTCGACCATCTCCGGCGCGACGTTGGCCTGGGTGCTGAGTTTGAGAATCAACACGCGGTGCAGCTTCACCAGGGTTTCCAACTCCGGGGCCGGATTCTCCCCGAACTGGCGTTCGACTTCCTTGCATTGCCGGGAGCCGCTCGCGATCTGGCCGAGCAGTTGGTCCTGCATCCGTTGCGTAAGCCGGGCCTCCCACCATTCGCCAAGCCGCGAGGAAGAGACAGAGCAACCCAATTCCTTTAAACGCGCCTGCGCGTCTTCCAGCGTGATCTTGTCCACCCCGAACCACTGTTCGAGTTGCGTGGCAAAGGCGTCGAGCTTGGATGGTTTCTGTTTCATTCATCAGGCGAGTTGCTTGGCACGGTGCTGCCCTTTGATGGTGAGGGTCCAGGTTGACTCGCCACCGAGGTCGTCACTGTTTCCCGCAATGAACTTTTCCCGTTCGAGTTCGCGCCGGGCGATGTCGATGTCCACCAGGGGCGGCGCTTTCGTGAAACCTTTTTGCACGGTCTCAGTCAGGATGTCCTCACGGATCGGCGTGCCGTCCGCACTCAGGAGGGCGCGGAGGATGAGGCTTTTGATTTCACTCCGGGCAATCATTCCAACAATCCTTTCGTGCTCTTGAGCATGTTCACGATTTCCGTGGGCATCACGCGCAGGGTTTCATTGATGCGGTTCTGGTTCTCCTCCATGCGCTCCTCCAGCCGGAGCGCCCGTTCGTTCAATTCCCGCGCCGCCTTTTTCTCAGCCGCTTCAATGCCCCGGAACAATTGGGAGTGGCGGTCCGTGTTGTGCTGGACATGCTTCTGGAACTCGGCCTCGCTGGCGGGCTCGAAGGCCAGGCTGACTTCGCGCTTTTCCTTCCGATTGATCAGGAACGCGATGATGATAACGATGTTTGCACCAATGCTCGCGATCAGGCCGATGATAAGCCAGAATTGGTAGAAATGAATGGGATCGGGTGTGGCGTCAGCAAGGATGATCATAGATTTGTGAGTTGCTTCGTGAGTCTGTAGAACCGTCGAGTGGTTAGGGGGTCGCTCCATTCCGCGACGTGCTGCGGGTCGGGAAAGAAATAATAATTGGTCCAGTGCTTCAAGTCCGAGCACGCGTTGATGACCAGGTTACTGACGGGCAGGAATCGCAGGACCGCGTTTTGATTGGTGACGGTCAGCATCAAAACGCCAGGCGGCAGGAACATGATGGCGGGCGAGCGATCCTGTTCGATCCCGAGTGCGGTCCCGGCCACGGCGAGATAGTAAAGCGTGGCCGGTTGCAGGTTGGAGAGCAGACAAAGGTTCGTGCGGCCAATCACCAGCTTGTTCGTCAGCCCGTCATGGGTGCGACCGTAGGAAAGCGCATAGCCGGTGATGTTGGTATCGGCCAACAAATCCCAGGCCACCCAGGTGGAAACTGTCGGCATGGGAGCGGCGGCCAGGGCGGCTTCTGCGCGGCCCAGGAATTGCACCGGAGCGGCGGGCCGCGACGGAGTCACGCTCGCTGGCGCGGCGCAGCCGGTGATGAAGGCCGCGCAGAACATGCCGAGCAGGATCAGCAAGAACGCAATCGCGAGGACCTTTAACCAACCAATGATATCGAGTTTAGATTGCATCAACCTTGTAGGCGTATTGGATCAGGTGGTGGTCGGCGGCTTGGGCCAGCTTCCCTTGGGTGCAATCGTGGTACGTTCCCACGCCGTCCGAGATCAGCTTGCGCCCGAGCGACGGGTTTTGGATCAGCGGTCCCTCCGCTGTAAAGAATTCCTCCAACCCAGCATGGTGGTAACCCATGAGCCATCCCGGCAGGCGCGGGACGATGTCCTCGCCGTTGACGAAACGGAAGGTGCGGTCGCGGTAGTCGCGGTTATAGGCGGCAGCAAAAGCACGGTTGCCGATGCGCGGCTGGCCGAAAGTGTAAACGCCCTGGATCGGAGCGCCGGGCATGATCCACCGGAACGCGAACAGCATCGCCTCACCGCCGCCGAGAGAATGGCCGGTGATAAACATCGGCTTGGGTGGAAGTGCGAGGATATGGTTCTGCAACGGTTCAAATACGCTGGCCAGGGCCTCATAAATCCCCGTGTGAAACCCATAGACATCCGAGCGCCGGTGCCAGGCTTTGGCGTCCATGATGAAGTCCCGCAGGTTGGTGGTCCCGCGAAACCCGATGCCCAGGGCTTTGCCGCAATCCCGAATAATCACCTGCGTATCCGTGGCCGCGCAGACGATGTCAGGCGGATCGTCATAAGCCAGGCGCGACAACGCCATACAAGCCCGAGCGTTGGTGGCGCTGAACCCGGTCGCGGCGAGATCGAAGGTGATGTCCATGGTCAGGAGCGAGCGGGCCAGTGCCAGGTGCCGGGCTGGGGGGTTGCACTGTAAGCCACGTTTTCTTTCCACAGCACACCCGCTGGTGTGAAGTCGTCATGTCCATCGTTGGCCCCATCGGTGAAGACTTGCAGGTTGATGCGCTCCGATTGTCCGCCAAAATCCTCAACGCAGATTGCGGGGCGGATTACGGGATCACCAACCACGGGCACGAACACGTAATTCACGATCCTGTTTTTGGCGATCTTCTGAGTTGCTGGCACAGGCGGTGCAACGGGCGCACCGGGAACATTGGCAGCGGATTCTTCGCGGTGCTTTTGGATCTCACGGGCGGCGAGCCTGAGTCCGTCGCAGGCCAGGCGCAGCCGACCCGACCCGCCGCCAAGCATGAGCTGCTCGGCGATGGCCAGCGCCTCTTCAGTTTTGGCGGCGAGTTGGGTGATCATGGCCGTGGATTACTGGCGGACCTGCCATTCGGGGCCACTGAAGAGCGTCTCGTCAGCGATCTGCTGGCGGATGCTGTCGATGCGGGCCTTGAGGGCGAGTTGCACCTCGGGTGTGACGGTGCCCGATTGCGCGAGCTTCTGGATCGTAGGGATCACGATCTTCTCCACGCCTTCGAGGATGGCTCCGGCGAGTGCGAGTTCGGGCGCGAATTGCGGCGCGACGAGGCCGGCGAGACCCAGCGCCTGGTTGGCGGTGGTTTCGATTTTGGTGACAGTTGCAGAATTC
>JAQGOT010000240.1 GCA_028293465.1 Pedosphaera sp.
GCGACATCATCATAAACAATCATGCGTTTGCTGCCCACGATGGTCATTTCCCGGATTTTGCGCGGGTCCAGCCAACTGCTGTGGACGATGGCGGTGCGTTGCTTGGCAAAGCTGAGCCACATGGTCGTGACGTCCTCGATGCCCGGGGTGATGTGAGCGCTGCCCTGGCAGTTTACCGACACCGGCTGTTCACCCATGATGTGTTGGATGATGGAGATGTCATGAGGAGCCAGATCCCAGGCCACATTGATGTCCTTCTGGAACAGGCCGAGGTTCAGCCGGCGGGCGCAAATGTAGCGGATCTCACCGATATCACCGGCATCCACGATTTCCTTGATCTTGCGGACGGCGGGCGAGTACAGAAAGGTATGGCCGATCATCAGCACCAGGCCATTCTTGCGGGCGATGTCAACCAACTCCTCGCACTCCGCCGCAGAGGAGGCCATGGGTTTTTCAATAAACGTGTGCTTGCCGGCCAGAAGACTGGCTTTGGCCATCGTGAAATGGTATTTGACCGCGGTGGCGATCACCACGGCATCGAGCCCCGCGCCGTTCAGAACATGTTTGAAATCAGTAGCGCCCTCGACCTCCGGATACAGCGACCGCAGGTGTTTGAGGCGGGCTTCGCTGACGTCGCACATCACGCTCAGTTTGCAATCAGGGAGGGACCTGAAGTTACGTATCAAATTGGGACCCCAATACCCGCAACCAACCACACCGACTTTTATTTGTTTTGTCATTTCTGCTCCTGAGTTTTAGCGTCTTGTTTCCGTTTGGAGAACGCGGTGAAAATTTCTTGGGGCGGCGTACGTCTCGGCCTCGATAACCGCCGGCGTTGGCGTCAGGCGCGCGACCTGTTTTTTACGCTTCCGGGTGTCCTGCATTTGCACAACCAAAGCCGGGATCGTTTTGGCGATGATCAGGCAATCCAACCACAAGCTTTTCCGTTTGCCGTAATCGATGTCCAACTGGATCATCTCCTCGAAGGTGGTCCGGTTTTTGCCGCTGACCTGCCAGAGGCCGGTCAGTCCCGGAAGGGTGTTGAACCGTTCCTTCTGGCGGGGAAGATACTTTTCGTATTCGTAGAGGACGCAAGGGCGAGGTCCGACCAGGCTCATTTCACCGCGCAGGACATTGATGATCTGCGGCAGTTCATCCAGGCCCGAGGAACGGATCGGGACGCCAAAAGGAATGATGCGGGGATCACCCTTCAAATCCATTTTGATCATGGGCTTGTCGGAACCGATCAAGTTGTTCAGATGGCCCTGGTGGATGCTGGTGTCATTGTTCACCGCCATGGTGCGGAACTTGAAACACATGAACCGTTTGCCGAGGTGGCCGATGCGTTCCTGCTTGAACAGCACCGGGCCGGCGGAGGCAAACCGGATCACGAGGGCGAGGATGATCATCAAGGGCAACAACACCGGCAGCGCGAGGATGATCAGGGTGATGTCCAAGACGCGCTTCCAGCGCGGGATCTCCACCGAGCCTTGGGACGACTCCTCATCCGCACGGGCTTCATTGTAAAGAGTATTCATGATTGGAAAAACTTAATAGGAATTCAACACGAC
Organism: Pedosphaera sp.; assembly: GCA_028293465.1. GTDB lineage: Bacteria > Verrucomicrobiota > Verrucomicrobiia > Limisphaerales > Pedosphaeraceae > JAQGOT01. Next base: position 1,572 of record JAQGOT010000240.1, read on the forward strand.
CAAACAGCACCGCCTCGCTCCGACCCAAGCCGCGCGAGGAACAACGTTCGAACAACGATCCGGCAAATCCATGAGGTTCAAGTTGATCACCGAGTTTCTGATTTTCTGAGACGAGCAGCTTTTCAGCCCGCAGTTCAAAGCCACCGCCGGGTGGCGCAGGCTGCGACGTCCGGCTGAGCCGCGCGCAAAGCTCCGCACTTGTTCGCGCAGGCGAATTTCCGCCAACGCAACTTTTGCTCCCCGGAGACCGTCACCGGAGGTATGAATGTGACCCGCAATTTCCACTTAAACGCGCACCATTTCCGGGTGCGGCGCTGCCAAAAAAGGCAGCAGGTACGCCATGCTGTTTTTTTCGAGGGTAATTGACCTCCGGGCGACCTCCACCGTAGCGGTATGACCCAAAATGTCAAACAGAACCTGAATCCGGTCCCGAGCCGGCAAGACCCGCAATACCGAGGCTTGCATCCCGACAAACGCCCCGTCGGTCAGGATAACTTCCACTCCGGGCTGGAGCCCGTCATGAACCACCACCGGTGCTTCCGCTTTGAAACAAGACTGCAAATCCTGGATCACCGAATCCGACACCGCCGGAATTTTATCCCCGAAATGCACCATGGTGCTGACGCCGTTGGCGTACCGAATTTCGCTCAGCTTCTCTTCAATCCGGCAGCGGACAAAAATATAACAAGGAAACAAGGGCTCAACGACTCGCACGATGCAGCGCCGGGTTGACCGTTCCACCTGCAGTTGAGGATTGAATACCTCCAAGCCTAAAAGCTTGCGCACATTCGCGGCGGCGATGTGTTCATGCTTAGGCTTCGTCCGGGCGCAGTACCAGGCTAGGTCGTTAGTTTGCATTCTGAAATTATTCGGCCGCACTCAATTTCACGGTCGTTATATTAAGCAGACCACGACAGACTTGTCTGTCGCGGCTAGCCCTCATTCTTTTGTGGCGGTCACCATTACAACTTGTAGCGGCAACCACCACAGCCCTGTAGCGGGACAGGGAACCGGTGAGAAAGGACGGTGTGCCAATCAATGGCAGAGTGCGGCGGGTTCGGGCAACCGAAACACCCGCGCACGAGGAAAACTGATCAGGCCAGGACTGTTGGATGTTGTAGCTCAATGCGTTATGTGAATACAAGATCTCCGATTGGATGCGGTTAACATCCATTTGGCCACCCACTCCGTCGTTTATTTGGAACCTTCTCATACCTATCACATTTGCAATCAGCAGATTCTGCACCAACGCCTCCGATTTATTTAACAGATTTGGAATGAGTTCTGCGCCATTGTGTTGCCGTGGCGGATTGGTTCATGTTCCCGGCAAAATCACGATCCCCGCCTATGCGCTTATGATCGTTTCAGGTCAACAGAACCTATCATCTTAACAGCGTGAGGCCGGAGTTGGCCTCCATTGGCGGGTTGAAAGTAACTTGGGTCTTGGCGGCTGCCGTAGGGCATGGCTACTTTCCGACTTGGAACTTCTGAGTTGGTACGATCGCCTTTCATGCTGCGCCCGAGAGTATTCGGGATGTGTTACGAGTGAATGCCGTTCGGGTGAAATACGGGCAACTTTCGGGCCTGGGTTCGGGACCTTACGCGCAATGATCGAAGCAAGTCAACCTGAAGCAAGCGTGGGCATCCCCGACCACGTCACAACCCTGTTCACGAAGGGATGGCCAAGGGCGGGTTTGACCGCTGTTGCTCAGGGCAATATGCCGAATGGCGCAGATTCCCCAGCCAGACGAACGGGAACACCAATGAAAGGAAGTGGAAATCGTCGGCCGTCAAACGCTGGGATTACCCGTGCGGGTGGCCACATGCCACCGAATGGCATACTGAAGCAGATCCAGGGCGTCTTTTAGGTTGAGTTTGTCTTTGATTCGAGCCCGATAGGTTTCCACCGTGCTCACATCAATGTGCAGAGCGGCGGCAATTTGACGGGTGCTGCGACCGGCGCCGATCAGCTCAAAAACCTGCAACTCACGATCCGCGAGGCAGTCCAAGGAAAATCCACTGGAAGCCCGGGAACGGGTGGCGATCCGGGAAGCAACCTTGGCCGCCGCCTTTTCACTCCAATAAATGTCGCCATTCAAGACCTGCCTGATCGCCACCATGATTTTGGTGGTCGCTTCCTGCTTGGTGATGTACCCGCGGGCGCCGGCCCGGACCGCGCGCTCGGCATGGAGGGTTTCATCGTGCATCGAAAGCACGAGAATCTGCACCTTGGGGTAACGGTCACGGAGATCCTTGATGAGTTCCATGCCATCCGAGCTTTTCAAGGTCAGATCGATGATGGCCAAGTGGGGGTTTGAAGTGGCGACCGCCGCGAGGGCTTGCTCGCGATCCTCGGCTTCGCCGCAGACGACGAGATCGCTCTCGCGTTGAATAACCTCCCGGAGCGACAAGCGCACCAAGGGGTGATCATCCACGATCAGGATACGGATGGTACCCCAATCGACTGTCTGCCCGCTAGTTGATTCTTTCATCTGCTTCGGCTCAGGCCTTAAACGCTTCTTTCTGCCGGTCAAATGCCAGTTTTCGTCAAGCCTCTGCGAGGGGCTCTGTTTCACCCTTAATCGGCGAATAGTAAGGCGTTTTTTCCGGAAAAGCACAAGGAGCAATTTCGCCATTGCCGGACGAGTCCGGGCGCGTTTGGCGTTCGCCGACCGATTCAGCGAGTTCGCCCGTCACCGGCTCGGAGTTCGGTCGCAGGCTGTTGGGCTTGGTCAACACGGCGACGGAAATAACCGTGCCACCCTGCGGACCGCGCTCGATATCCAACCGTCCCCCGGCCATGCTGGCGCGATATTTCATGATGCTCAACCCCACCCCAAAGTTACGCTCCTCATTGAGGGCGGAGCCGTTGTCGGTGACGTTCAGGTAAATTGTATTTCCCTCCTGGGACAAGCAAATAAGGATCCGGGTTGGATCAGCGTGCCGGGTGGCGTTTTGAACTGCCTCCTGGGCAATCCGATAGAGGTGAGTGGCCAGCGCATGGTCGTGGATCGAAACCGCTTCCGTGCACTGCGCTTCACAGACCACGTTGCGTCCCTGGCTGATACTGCTGGCCAACTCGCGCAAGGCGAAACCGAGCCCGTTGCCGACCAAATTGACCGGATAAAGCGCGTGCGACAGATTGCGGGCCTGGATGATGGCATTGTCGAGCAACGCCGTGATCCTCGCCAAACGTACGGCATCGTGTGGCGATTTGGCGACCAAGTCCCGCCGCAAAAGATCAGTGGCGAACGCGATGCTGACCAACTGTTGGCAGATGCCATCATGAAGATCATTCCCTAACCGACGTTGCTCGCGATCACTGATTTCAATTACTTCTTTTTCCAATCTTTTGCGTTCGGTGATGTCCTCGGCAATGCCCGCAATGCGATAGACCTCGCCGGCTTCGTTACGAACCGGGAAAGCGCGGTCATGGATCCAGCGGATGGAACCCTCCGGCCGCACGATGCGATATTCCTCATCGTATTCGCCGCTTTTCTGCTTGGTGAGAACCACTTCGAGCACACGATCGCGGTCCTCAGAATGAATGGCGTCAAACCACTCCCGCGAGGAGGCGTAAAGGCTGGCGCACGTGCGACCCCAGATTTTCTCATACCCGAGGCTGACGTAAATCATCTGGCTCTTGCTCGCATCCGTCATCCAAAAGACCGCACCGATTGATTCTGCCAACTGCCGGAAGCGCTGTTCGCTCGCGCGCATCTCATCATCCCGCTTTTGGGCCAGAGACGGCACTCCACCGCCACTTCGAGCAGCGGACCCGGCACTCTTTTGGTCTGGAGGGCTGCCCTGGACGAAATTAACCACAGCCGTCAGCGGCGAAGAACCGCGGAACGGCTGGGAGAAAAAGCATCGCAACTTTGGTGACACCAGGAAGCCGATGAGCGCGGTGGCGAGCAGGACGGCCGCCGAGATCGCGACGGCGCTCCCGAGGTGTCCGTACGGGTTCCCGGATTGAGCGAGAATTACCAGAGCAGTCATTTAAGCCTCTCCTCCGGATATGATGTGGTGGAAGGTGCTCATCGCCGAAACAGAAGGTTTGGTCGCTCTACAGTGATTTTCCTGCGAGACGGGACCGACCCATTTCCAGAATGTTCGTCAGCGAGGCTGCTGAGCGTTTGCCGCAGATCGACGCACAAACCAAGAGTATTGAAGCAAGCCGACTGCATGATGATACGGCCGAAGAGTGGTGGTTTTAGGACATTTGGTCAAGCCTATTTGGGGCTCCTGTTTGGGGCTCCGCCCTTCGGACTCGGCCCGGTAAACCACCGTGATTCACGAAAACTGCGAGGAACTGGATTCAACGTCCCTCGCAGGAATTCGGTGCCCAACCGCGCGAACGATCAAAGCCCGCCTGGGGGTCATTAAACCCACAAGGCAGACCAAGGAAATCCAACAACGGGGGAGCGACTCCCGCCGTTTAGCTTCCGCTTAATGCAGAACCGTGCGGTAGAAGCGCTTGGGGAACAAGCCGGCCTTGGGATCCTGGAATTGAACCCAAGCATTGGATGTGGCCGCCGTTGTCTGCCAGATGGTGGTCCAGGATGTCAAATTGGTCGTGGCCTGAACCTCGTACCAATGGCCGGGAGCGACCGGAAAGTTGAGAGTAAGCGGATCCGTCGGCTTCGCCCGAGGGGCCATTATCAACGCCCCGGGCACGAGGTAGACGATCTGGCTTGAGCGCGCGCCTTCGACCCGTGCGGAATTATAAGCGCTGACTGCGAAATAATTGGTCTGGCCTTCCGTGAGACCGGAGATGGTCGCGGTCGTATTAGTACCAACATCAAGGCTGGAGGAATAGTTACCGCTGGTGTTGCCGTAATAAACAACGTAACCCGCCACGCTCGCATCCTGATTGGGATCCCAAGCCAAAGGCACGCTCTGAGAGCCCCGGGCGGCCGCGCACGAGAGCATGCACAGCGCAATCACGACCATGAACCGTGATTGCTTGTTGGGAGATGTCTTTCCACTGTTTCTTTTCCACTGCTTGTACGTCATAGGATTTCTTCGGTTTAGTTTTCGAGGCCGCCCGCATCCATGTGGCACATCCAACGCGGGCTTCTGTGCGTATAAGTTCACCGAAAATGACGAATTGAAACAGTGTCTGAATACCTGATTCGGTTGTCCTCGTTAGTCCGAGCAAAGTGGTTTATCAACGTCCTAGCAGCCTGTAGGGGTTCGTCCGACATTTCCCAACTGCGGGGAGCCGGAGCGACTGCGAAAACTTACGAAGGCGGAAATGGAAGGGCCGAAACGGTGACGAACGCGAGCCTCGGTCGAGAGCAACGCCACAGTTGCAAATAACAATCGGAACGCGCGGCGACGGTGAGTCAACGAATCAAGCGGCGGTGAGGAAATCTTGGAACGCCCAATCCGCCAAAGTCGATGGGTGAAGCGAGAGCCCGCCAGGGCGGGACGAGACTGCAAGCCAGGAGAATCTATTTCGAACGGCAACCGGTTTAGAACGTCCGAGCGCGGTAGAAAATCGCCGGGGTGTTCGCGCTGAGATTTGGAAAAGTCTGGACCAGGTTGGTCGTGAGGACGCCGGAGAACACGGTGGCCCAACCGTTCGAGGTGCTCAGGTTCGATTTGGATTCGACAACATAGTTGGCCCCTGACGGCCCATATAGCATCAGGCTGCGCTGACCGTTGGTATTTTGGCTGGCCTGGACGAGTGACTGAACACCGACGAAAGCCACCTGGCCGTTTCCACCGAAGGCTTTTGGCGTTGCTTGTCCGTTGGCCTGCACGGCAGCGACGCTGGAGGCAGCGAAGGTCCCAAAGGCTGAGGGCTGTCCCGCCGTGGCCGTGAAGCTGATTTGAATCACGGGTTGTGATCCTTGCAGGACCTGTCCACTGACGGCCCGCAGGGTGATCACAGAATGAGCCGCGCCTGGCGGTTGCTGACTCACGACGGCGGTTTGTGGAACCAAGGACTGCACGGTGACACTGGCGACGCGATTTGTCGGAACATCCAATACGAAGCTCAGGTTAGTGAGGTCGCTGCTGGTGGTCAAAGTGAGTGGAATGCTGCTCGACTTACCCAATGCCACAACTCCGGAGCCAAGGTATAGATGCGCTGAATTTCCGACCACCACGGTGAAGGTTTGGGCCGCGCTGGAAGGCGGGACGTTATCATCGGTGACCCGCACGGTGACCACGTTCGTGGTGCCGGCGTCAACCGGCTGGGGAACGTAAGTGATCTGGCCATTCTTTGAATTGATGCGCATGGCCGTTGGCGCGCCGGGGTCAAGGGTGAAAGTAAGATGCTTGTTGGCCGACAAACCGGGTTCAGTCGCCTTGTTGGTGATGATCAGACGATTGAACACATTGACATAATAATCCGCCACCGGGGTCAGAATCGGGTTGGCGTTGGTCGAGGCAACGAACGTGGCCTCGTTCGAAGGAACGCTTTCGATCTTCGCTGAGTTGTAGGCAGTCGCCGCGAAATAGTAGGTGGCGCCGCCCGGGAGCGCTGAGATGACGGTCGAAGTATTCGTACCGGTGTCAATTCGCGAGGAGTAATTGCTGCTGCTGCTGCCGTAGTAAATGCAATAGCCCGCGACACTCGGATCAGTATTTGCATCCCATTTCAGGGTCACATTTTTTAACACGGTTTGCGCGACCGCTGCCGAGCAAAATGACAGCGACAGCAGAACAACCCACAGGACCCCGGAACGTATTCTGGAAGTCAACGTCCCACGATGCTCATCACAAATCCTCATCATACGAGGGGTGGAAAGCAATAATGTTGCCATCGCTGCGAGCGACGGGCAGCCAACTAACACGAGCGCAGCCAAATAGCTGTTACAGAGGCGGGGACGGGCCTTGAAAAATTATGCCACGAAGCTGAAGATCTTTCACGAACCCACCAAACGCAGGTAAAATCGGCCCTGATAAAGGAGCAGGAATTTCTGGCTTTAGGACATGGAAATCACCCGGTGACCGAAAACTATACACAGCTTGCGCGACCCCCATGAGGCCAAACCAAGGAGCGCGCAGCATTGTGGACCTGAAAACAACCGGTTACATTTTTCCTTTTCCTCGGCAAAACCGGAGACCCGGGCATCCATAAATTGAAACTGATTTGCAGGAGTCGTGGCAAAGGAGTCGTTTTTTGATGCGGCTTTTTAGTATGGGGTTCGAATCATTGCGCAGCTCATGACGCTTCCCCTGCCCGCCCTCGCTTTTCCAGCAAGCAACAAGGAGCCGGCCGACTCGATCGTTATCCCGCCCCCTATCCGGCATCGTTTCACCGTCCGATTCGACGCATCAGACTGCCCTGCTATCCAGCAAGCCGGCGGGCATTCGAAATCCAAGCTTGTTGGTTCATGGCTACACCCTGGTACAACACTGAATCTCAACCTGACGCCACAAAACAGAACCTGCGTCGGTAGATGGAAGATTTTGGATCGTGGGCACGAAGGTCACCAATTTCATCACAGTTTGCAATGCGGTCGGCTGAAAGGAGGTTGAAAAGGTTCCTCGGCCACTCATTAAGGATCGGGACTTGCTGTTATAGACTTCGGGAAACCGCCGCTGGTTTTGAATGTAGATGATGGCCAAGGCTGATTAACCCGTAGCTAACAGATGCTTATGGATACAATTCTCACGGCGGGATCGGCACACCAGGCGATGCTCCCCACAGCACCTGCGGCGAATACTCGGCACCTTTTGAGTTCCAAGCCTGGCGCTTCAGCCGATTTGGGAGCTTCGTGGACCAGTCCGGTATTTGCGCAGGGCGCATTGCCGAGCATCTGTGTCTTATTACGAGACACAGTTTCGTTAAAATTGGACACTTTTGGACACACTACACGCGACTTTAAAGCGGATTTTAATTGGCATCATCGATGCTTTCAGAAAGCCATGAATAAAGCATGGCTCCAAACGTTCCCGGGAATCCTGGCATTTGCGGCAATCATCTCCAGGGTGCGCGACGCCTTCAAATTTGAAGTGCCGGTCGGCTACCAAGATGAGACTGGCTTTCATTACGGTGTAAAGCGCACCGGAAAGTAAGCGAGCTCACTTCCAGTTTAGTCACGCGCGGTTTCCGAGGCATCCCTTAATGCGCCTCAGGCGGCAACCCGGCGAAGTAATCCCACCCGGTGGATGGCAACCTCTCAATATGCTGTCGGTTTTAGTCTCCTGCTCCCCTGCCCTTTCAAGCTCAGTGGCCTTTTCTTCCTTACCAAGGCATTAACAATCAGTTTTCACCCTCAAAATAATTTTCACGCCGTCTTCTTAACCTCGTTGACCTGGGGCTGATTGGCCAGTTATCACAGGACGGTCTCACGGATGCCCGTTTCAAAGGTGTGGGCCGCCCCCCAGCCGAAGTCAATTGCTGTCACTGAAAGGAATCGTGAAAAGCCCATGGAAATGTCATGGGAAAATCCGCTCAGCGAGCGCGTGAGCAACCATGCGATGGCCGGTTTCGTTCAGGTGCATATGGTCAACGAAGACCAACCCTGGCGTGAGCGGCGTGAATAATTGCACCATGGAGAGACATGAAACGCCCGGACCACTCAACTCTTCAGCGAAGGCATTCAATCCGTGATCTGAAACCTCAATCTGTCCCTTGGCGTCGTGAGTCACGTAAGCCTGTGTAATCAGCAAGACTGGAATGTTACGCGCGCGCGCCAAAGCAACGTTCTCCCGCACGGTCCGGCAGAAGCGTTCGCTAAGCTGAGGAGATGATGACGATTGGGCGGTGGTGGACGGCGGTTTCGCATCCGGCTTCAGGTTCATGGCAAAAATTTTGGGAGCCAGCCAATGCCGCATGAGGTGATCTTCCTTGAGCACGAGGAGCGATTGGACGACGAAGGTTTTTCGAAGCCAATCTTTGGGGTGCCAACTCCGAAACTCCCGCGCCCGACGGAAAGCCGCTTCCTCCAACAAATCATTGGAGTCGTTCAGCTTGAAAACCAGCAGGGTCGGTTGATAAGCCAGCACTTGCCGAAGCATGACCTGTTCCCGGAGCGTCCCGACCCCGACGACCCCGAGGTTGAAGCTTTCCGCTTTTATTCCGCGTTGTTGCAGCTCCGCAGCCAGGCGCGCGGGGTAGGTATTGCTCAAGCAGGGAGGAACGTGGCCATACTCGACGGAGTCACCGAACACAAAAATGCGGTCGACGCCGTCGGGCCTGTGCCGCAGGAAAGCCTGCGGGTGGAAGTCTCTTCCGCCGCCGGCCGCCAATCGGACCATTCCATCACCGGACTCTTCAAATCCCGCAGCAGGATTAAAACCGTAGTCGAACGCAACCGTGAACGAAGGCGGCAAAAGCCAACGCAAGGCGATTTCCACCGCTATGAGCAGCGCCAGTGCCAGGAGAAAGGATGGGGAAATAAGGCGTTTCATCAGAACTGGAAATAAAGGAAGGTCACATCGCCGGCAGCGGAGGTGAACACGCAGAGGAAAATCAGGGCATAAACGAGGCCGCGCACCGGCCATGGCCACGCGCCATTTTCGACCTCATCACGGGATTTCCAAGTTGCCAGCTGCAAAGCAACGAGAGGCAAGGTGTGAAACAGAAGCCAGAGCACGGGCTTCATCCAAGGCAGCGCGCGAGCCTTCTCCCAATGCGCGAAGGCCTGGAACCACTGCGCGAGCTGCGGAAGGCCGGCGCAACGGAAAATGGCCCACCCCACCAGTGTGAACGCGAACATGAGCGCGACTCCCGTCCAAACACGCCAGCCGCTTTTGGCTTCGCTGAACCAGCTCAAACCCGGCACGAGCCGGTACAAAATGAGGAGTGTGCCGTGGTAAGCGCCCCAAATGACAAAGTTCCAATTCGCGCCGTGCCAAAGCCCGGCCAATAACATGGTCAGCCAGAGATTAAAATAAGTTCGCGCTCCGCCTTGGCGGTTGCCGCCGAGAGGAATATAAACATAATCACGAAACCAGGTGGAGAGCGTGATGTGCCAGCGTTTCCAGAAATCCGAAGGTCCCTGGGCAAAATATGGAAAGCTAAAATTATGACTTAACCGGATGCCCAGCAATTGGGCGGAGCCGCGTGCGATATCGGTGTAACCGGAAAAATCACCGTAAATTTGGAAGGCGAAGGCCACCGCACCCAGCAAGGCCCATTCGCCGTTGAGCACCGTCCCCTGGTCGAAGGCATAGTCGGCGAGCAAGGAACAATTGTCGGCGACAAAACATTTTTTGAACAACCCGATGAGAATCAGCTGCAGTCCTTGATGAAAATTAGCGACCTTCCAAGGCGTTGCCTTTTCGAACTGCGGCAGCAGGTCCTTGGGGCGTTCG